>JBDSGA010000018.1:0-5564 GCA_039919235.1 Thermomonas sp.
ACCGCCAGCGTGCGCGTGGAATACAGCGGCACCGGTCCGTGCAGGAAGATCGATATGAGTGCGATCACGCCCCAAGCCAGCAGAGGCGCGCGCAAATCGCGCAGGAAAGTCGGTTGCGTCATCGCGCGCAGGATAAGCCAATGCATGCACGCTGCGCCGCGTGCGTCACAATCGCTGCTCCACGCAAGGTGCGAATTGCATGCCTGAATCCATCCTCGTCGTTGGCGGCGCCGGTTATATCGGCTCGCACATGGTCAAATTACTCAGGCAGTCGGGCTTCCGTGCGGTCGTCGCCGATGACCTTAGCAGCGGGCGACGCGAGGCGGTGCAAGCCGCGGAACTGCATGTCGGCGACATCGGCGATGCCGGCTTCGTCGAGCACGTGCTGGCCACCGTTGCGCCCGCGGCGGTGATGCATTTCGCCAGTTACATCCAGGTTGGCGAGTCGGTCAGCGATCCGGCCAAGTATTACCGCAACAATGTCATGGCCAGCCAGGTACTGGTGGACGGCATGCGCCGGCACCGCGTGAATGCCCTGGTGTTCTCGTCGACCGCGGCCATCTTCGGTGATCCTGACTACGTGCCGATTGACGAGGCGCATCCGAAACGGCCGATCAATCCCTACGGGCGTAGCAAGTGGATGGTCGAGCAGATGCTGGAGGACTACGACCACGCCTACGGGTTGAAGTCGGTCTGCCTGCGCTATTTCAATGCGGCCGGCGCCGACCCCGAGGTCGAACTCGGTGAATGCCACGATCCCGAAACGCACCTCATCCCACTCTTGCTCCAAGTCGCTTCAGGGCGGCGGCCGCATATCAGTGTGTATGGCCAGGACTATCCGACCCCGGATGGCACCTGCTTGCGGGACTATATCCACGTCGAGGACCTATGCGATGCGCACCTGCTGGCACTGCGTGGGCTACTCGATGGCGGCGACAGCGCGCGCTTCAACCTGGGTAATGGCAAAGGCTTCTCGGTACGCGAAGTGATCGAAGCCGCTCGTCGCGTGACCGGCCATCCGATTCCAGTGGTGGCTGCCGCACGTCGCGCAGGCGACCCCGCGGTACTGGTCGCCGATTCCCGCGCGGCAAACGATTTGCTGGGCTGGGCGCCCCGGCACGCAGAGCTGGACACGATCGTCAGACACGCTTGGGCGTGGGAGCGTCGTCACGCCGACTGGGGCCGCTGAGGCCAGTCGACGGCTAGCCCTTGCCCGCGGCCAAGTCCAGGAAAAGATCCTCATAGGCTTGGTTCATTCTCGTGCGACTGTAGTCGCGCAGCGCCGTCACCCTCGCTTCTGCGCCAAGCCGCGCCGCGCAGCCGGGATTCTGGAGCAAGGCTTGCAAGGTGTCTGCGAGCACCTGTGCATCGCCTTCCGGCACAAGCCTCCCATCAATGCCATCGCGAATTACTTCGCGCACGCCAGGCACCGCGCTGCCGATGACGGCGCAGCCAGCGGCCATGCCCTCGATCAACGCCAACGGCATGCCTTCGTAGTGCGTGCTGAGCACGCATAGTTGATGGCGCATCAGCAAACAAGGCACGTCACGATGCACGCCCAGGAATTGCACTTGTTGCACGATGCCGAGCTGTACTGCCAGCGCCTCGATCGGTGCGCGATGGCGCGACTTGCCACCGCCCGCCAGCAGCAATGCTGGCGTCACGCCGCGGTCACGCAGCAACGCCAGCGCATGCAACAAGGTCGCATGGTCTTTCTGCTTGGAAAAGCGCGCGACCATGACGATGCCCGGCGTGCGTTGCGCGAAGCCATGCGCATCAGCACTCGCGAACGGTTCGACGCGGATGCCATTGGCAATTGTGATCGTGCGTTCCTTCGGCATGCCCATGTCCAGCAGCACGCGGCGCACACCCTCGGAGCAGCCAACGATGCGGTCCGTGCGCCTGCCCAGCCAACGCGTCTGCGCCAGACGCCAGCGCGTGTACCGCTCGCGCGTATTGTGTTCGACATGCACCAGGTGCGGCACGCCCGCCAACAGGCCGGCATATCGGCCCCACAGATGCTCACTGAAACCATGCGCAACAAGTACATCCGGCTTGAACTCACGGCACACGCGTACCAGCGCTGCAACGGTTGCGAGGTGCGACCAGCCAGCAACTTGCTGAACCGGTACGCCAGCGGCGACCAGCTCGGCGATACGGCCAGGGTCGGTGTGCCGTTTGCGGCGCAGCACCAGCAGCGGTACCACCGCATGACCTTGCAGCGCAGCGGTGGTCAGCGCAATCGCGACCTGGGTGGCGCCACCGGAAAACCCCCCTGTGACGAAATGCAGTACCCGGATCGGTTTCAGGCGTTGAGAAGACATCGACTGACAGCCTCAGTCCAACATCTGCGGGCGATACACCAGGCGCTTGCGCCACAACCACGGCAGCACGAAACGCCAGCCGTAACTGCCGGCGAAATACCGCCACTTGCGGGTGAAGCGGTGACCTTCGTAACGAAGCTTTGGCCACGGACTACGAGTCACATGATCGTCACTACCCATCACCGACACCGTACCTGCGGTGATCGGCACCGGATGGACGGAACGGATACACAAGCCATATTCCCATGGGTGCTGTAGGTCGCAATCAATCGGCCGTGCCACGCCACGGAATTGATGCATCCAGCGCATCGCGCCCTCGCGCGTCCACACTGCTGCTGCGGTGGTTATCGGGACGCTCGGTCCGTATTCCACCAGTCGGTGTTGCGCACCCAATGGCGCAAGGTCGATATGGCGGGAGCGGCCCTTGGCGAGTTTCAAAACGTCCCACGTCAGTCGCGCATCGTGGCTGCGCTCGCGTAGTTCAATGGCATCGGCCACGAGGCCAGCCAGGCCATCTGGCAAGAACACGTCGTCCTCCAGGACCAGCGCATAGCGCAGACCAGAAGCGATGAAACGCTGCATCGCTTCCATGTGACTTAGGTAACAACCGACCTCGCCCCGCCGCAGCGGCTTATAGAAGCGGTTCTCGCGGATCTGCTGCTGGAACTGCGCATCGCTCAACGACATTCCATCAACAGCCGCCACGCGTTCGAACACGATTCCTGTTGCCGACAATCGACCAGACATTATTGCCAAACGGTCTGGCGACCGGTCGAGATTGATCAGGTAACAGGCGCATTCGTCTGGCAGCATTTCTGTTCTCATCACTCACATGCCGTGGTCATATTGACCGGCAATAAACATCCTTGACGACCGGAATTGCCCAAGACGCACGCCTGCGTCGTTTCCACGCGCAAGCAGCCAGAGATCACGGACGTGTACTCGCCAGGCCTGCCTCGGAATCACCACAACAGCTCTCAACGTGCACCATTTTGATACAGCTGTTTGTCATATGAGGCACTGCCCCAGAGTGCGATCGCCAAGGCCCGGCGCGCGAGTTCCGGCGTTGCCGTTGCCGGCACCAACTGACCCCGCGCATCATTCCATTTGTAAGCGGAAGCGGGCTTGCCTGGCGTCAGGATCACAACGTCATCGCCCTGCATCAAGGCGAGGTTGCGGTCGTACTGCATCATCGCGCGGCCTGGGCGAAGCGCGTTCGGTTGGTTCAGATCCTGGCCCAGCATCGGCGTGGGATCGCCAATGCCGGCAAGGGACAGCAACGTCACGGGCAAGTCGATCTGGCTGATGATGCGCGCGTCCTGTCGCGGAGCAATGCCCTCGCCCAGGATGACGCCGGGGATGTGGAAGTTCCGGATCGGCACCAGATCCTTGCCGAAAACACGGGAATCGTGATCGGCCACGATGAGGAATACGGTGTCTTTCCAATATGGCGATTGCTTGGCCAGTTTGAAAAACTCTCCGATCGCATGATCCGCATATTTCGCCGCGTTGTTGCGGGTCTGCTTCGGTTGCTCGTACAAGGCGATGCGCCCGTCCGGGTACTCGAATGGATCGTGGTTGCTGGAACTGAACACCAGGCCGAAGAAGGGCGTGCCGCGCTGGTGAAGGCCACGAAACTCCGCATCCGCGCGCCGCATCAGATCCTCGTCGGAAACGCCCCACGAACCGACGAAATCAGGATTGCGAAAGTCTTTCTGTTCAACGATGCGCTTGAATCCATTGCCCAAGAAGAAGCCACGCATGTTGTCGAAATGACCTTCACCTCCATAGTAGAACGTGGTGTCATAACCATGTCGTGCGAACGTGCGTGCAAGGCTGTAGAAGTTGGTCTGGCTCTTGGGAAGTTTCACGACCGCCTGCGCCGGCGTTGGCGTGAAACCCGCCACCACCGCCTCAATCCCGCGCACAGAACGTGTACCTGTCGCATAGAGTCGCTGGAACGCCCAGCCTTCGCGGCCAAGCGCATCAATATTGGGTGTTAGCGGAAGTCCGCCCAGGCTGCCAACAAACTGCGCGCCCAGGCTTTCTTCGAGAATGATGACCACATTGCGCGGCTTGCCGGTGTAGACGGGTGGCCGCACTGCCAGCGATGGATATTGAGGATCCTTGAATGCCTGTGCTGGCAAGCCCGTGCTGGCGCGTACTTCCTGCACGATTTCCTGCCAGGGCATGCTGCCGTAGATCTGAGCGCCGTCTTCTTCGTTGATCCATTCGCGGGCGGCATGCAACAACGCAAAGGTGGAATTCATCGGCAACTGGTTGATGGTTGGATCGCTGCTGAAAGCCACCATCGCCGGATTCAACGGCCGGTGCCCAGTCACGGTGGAGCGCACCGCATACACGCTCAGCAAAAGCAGCAGCACCGCGCATGGCACGCGCCAGAGGATGCTGATGCGGTTTTCCGATGCGCGCAGCATTTGGCCGATCCAGCGCCACGCCCACCAGGCTACCGCCGCCATGATCACCAGCGAGCCCACGACTGCCAAGGTATGTCCCAGCAGCAAGGTGCGGGCCACTTCCTTCGGGTAGATCAGGTATTCCAGAAACATCCGGTTCGGACGGACACCGTATTCGTCCATGAATGGGGGCGTCGCCAATTCCAACTGCAGTAGCAGCAGCAACGCTGCCGTCAGCCAGGTCCGCAGCAGGCCACTGACAACCCGACCAGCCGATCCCGCGTGCGGCAGCAACACCGCGAATACCGCAGGCAACCCGAACAACAAACCAAGCGTGGCAAGGTCTACCCGCACGCCACTCAGCAGAATCGTGCTCCACCCCTGCGTCGCGGAGACCCGTGGCGCCAGCCACCACATCAGGCCAAGACGGGCCACACACACAATCACCAGTGCAATCAACGCCGTTAGAACGATCGGCCGCAGGCGGCTGCGCAATGCACTGAGGAGGCTCGGAGATCCAGGGTTCATTTGCTTTTTCTTACCCGTGAGTAGAAGAACCCATCCATTCCGTTTTCACCCGGCAACCGTTGCCTGCCGAAACCGGTGTCATGGCCAAAATCGGCATCCAGCGGATCGAGTACCGCATCCTGCATGCGTGCAACGAACGCCTCGACCTGCGCCGCGTTCTCGGCCCGGAGGATAGAGCAGGTCGCGTACACCAGCGTTCCGCCGGAGGCGAGCAATGGCCACAGCGCATCCAACAGGCCCGACTGAATTTGGATTAGCGCTGCGATGTCGGTTTCGCGTCTATGCAGCAGCACAT
>JBDSGA010000019.1:0-14367 GCA_039919235.1 Thermomonas sp.
GAGCACTACGAGACCGCGCGCCGCGTGCAGGGCACGCTGCAGAAGTACAAGGAACTGAAGGACATCATCGCGATCCTGGGCATGGACGAGCTGTCGGAAGAAGACAAGCAGGCCGTGGCCCGCGCGCGCAAGATCGAACGCTTCTTCAGCCAGCCGTTCCACGTGGCCGAAGTGTTCACCGGCTCGCCGGGCAAGTACGTGTCGCTGAAGGACACGATCCGCGGCTTCAAGGGCATTGTGGACGGCGAATACGACCACCTGCCGGAGCAGGCGTTCTACATGGTCGGCTCGATCGAAGAGGCCGCCGAGAAAGCCAAGAAGATGGCAGCCTAAGGAATCACCATGGCATCCACCATCCGTTGTGACATCGTCAGCGCCGAAGCCGAGATTTTCCACGGCGAGGCCGAGTTGGTCGTGGCCACCGGTGAACTCGGCGAGCTTGGCATTGCGCCCAAGCACGCGCCGCTGATCACCCGCCTGAAGCCGGGCAAGGTCGTGGTCACCCTGCCGGGTGGCGAGAAGCTGGACTTCGCCATCACTGGCGGGATCCTGGAAGTGCAGCCGACGGTCGTGACCGTACTGGCCGACACCGCGATCCGGGCGCAGGACATCGACGAGGCTGCAGTTCGCACGGCCAAGGAAGAAGCCGAGCGCATCATCGCCCACCGTGGCGAGGCGATGGAAATCGCCGAGGCACAGCGGCGTCTGGCGGAAGTCACCGTGCAGTTGCAGGCGCTCGAGCGTTTGCGCAAGAACCTCAAGCACTGAGCCAGCGACAGCGTGCTGCGAAAACGCCGGCGAAAGCCGGCGTTTTTGTTTGTCAGGCCTTGTAGACCCAGTGCCGTGAGAGCAGGAAACCGATCACACCCAGCACCAGTTCGATTGCCGGCTTGGCGACCCACGTCCATTTCAGCCCAAACATGTCATCGATGTGGCCCATCGCCAGCGTGCTCAGTGCGGTGGTGAACAACCACATCGACACGAAGCGGACGAACTGCGTGCGACCGACCTTGGTGTCGTCACCGGCGAAGGTCAGCTTGCCATTGAGCCAGTAGCCGACGCAGGCGCCGGCGATGCGACCGATGATGTTGGCGGGCACCACGCGCATGCCCAAGTGGCTCAACCCAACCATCACGCCCCAGTCCAGTAGCCATTGCACGAAGCCGATGGCGAGGTAATGGCTGGCGTGGCGTCGCAGGGTCATGGGGTCGTATTGTCCTGCATGCGCGACTCGTGCGATGACATCTCGGGAATTCTAGAGGGTTGCCGCTGGAGGATGGCCGGTGCCATTTACAAGTGCGTGCACGCCGGCCACGGACAAATCGCTAGAATTGTCAATCCAAGCCGCAAACTGCCAAAGAGCCTACATGAGCGCACCACTGCACGTTGTCATCCTGGCCGCCGGTGAAGGCAAGCGCATGAAGTCGGCATTGCCGAAAGTGCTGCAGACGATCGCCGGGCGGCCCATGCTGGCGCATGTGATCGGTACCGCACGCGCGTTGCATCCCGCCGGCATCCACATCGTGCATGGCCATGGCGGCGATCATGTGCGCGCCGCATTCGAGGATCAGCCTGACCTGCACTGGGCGGAGCAGGCAGCGCAACTTGGCACAGGTCATGCCGTGCAGCAGGCGATGCCGGGTGTGCCGGACGATGCGCGCGTGCTGGTGCTGTATGGCGACGTGCCGCTGATCACCGCGGCGTCGCTGCAGGCATTGCTTGATGCGCCCGGCCGGCTTGCGGTGCTCGCCGCGGAACTGCGTGATCCCACCGGCTATGGCCGGATCCTGCGGGATTCCGAAGGTCACGTTGCGGCGATCGTGGAACACAAGGATGCCGACGCGACCCAGAGGCGCATCCAGTTGGTCAACACCGGGGTGATCGTGGCTGACGCAACCGCGCTCAAACGTTGGCTGGCGGGTTTGTCCAACCGAAATACCCAAGGCGAGTATTACCTGACGGATGTGTTCGCCGCCGCGGCCGATGAATACACCGCCGCGGAGATCGTGATCGTCGCTGATCCGGTCGAAACCGAAGGCGCGAATGATCCATGGCAACTCGCCCAGCTGGAGCGTGCGTTCCAATTGCGTCAGATACGCGCGCTGTGTGCGGCGGGTGCGCGCGTAGCGGATCCGGCGCGGCTCGATATCCGTGGCGAGGTCATCGTGGGCCGCGATGTCGAGATCGATGTCGATGTGGTGCTGGAAGGCCGCGTGGAGTTGGGCGACGGCGTGCGCATCGGTCCGTTCTGCCGGGTCAAGGATGCGACCTTGGGCGCCGGTACCGTGGTGCGCGCGCATTGCGAGATTGATGGCGCGCGTTGCGAGGGTGCGGTGGTGGTCGGCCCGTTCGCGCGATTGCGGCCCGGTACGGTGCTGGCCGATGGCGCGCATATCGGCAATTTCGTGGAAACCAAGAACACCAAGCTGGGCGTGGGCAGCAAGGCCAATCACCTCACATACCTCGGCGATGCGGTGGTCGGCGCGGGCGTCAACATTGGTGCCGGCACCATCACCTGCAACTACGACGGGGTGAACAAGGCCACGACCACGATTGAAGATGGCGCGTTCATCGGGTCGAACAGTTCGCTGGTGGCACCGGTCACCATTGGCGCGGGCGCGACCATTGCCGCAGGCTCGGTGATCACCAAGCCTGCGCCCGCCCGCAAGCTGACCGTGGCGCGTAGCCGGCAGGAAACATTGGAGGGCTGGCATCGACCACTCAAGACGCCGAAATAATCGCGGCAGGTGTAAGCGATCAGCTTCTGTAGGAGCCGGCTTGCCGGCGATCCCGCGAAAAGCATCGGCGCGAAGGCGCCTCCTACAGTGGCAACGTCAAGCTCACGCACAGCCCGCCACCGTCCCGGTTAAGCAGGGCGATTCGACCGCCGTGTGCTTCGGCAATCTCGCGCGCCAAGGCCAGGCCCAAGCCGGTACCGTTTCGCTTGGTCGAATAGAACGGCAATAGCGCATTCGCCAGGACCGCCTCGTTCATGCCGGTCCCGCGATCCAGTACCTCGATCCGCCAACCCACCGGCAACCGGCGCACATGCAGGCGTACATCGCCCGGTGCGGAGCCCGATTCATGCGCGTTCTTGAGCAGGTTGATCATGCCCTGTTCGAACTGTGCGACGTCGACGCGCAGGATGCCGTCAGCCGGCGTGAGATCGGCCACGAATTCGACCTGCGTGCGCAGCTGTGCGATGACGCGTGGCCACGCCACCGGTTCCAGCCGTGGAGACGGCAGCTTGGCGAAACGCGCGTAGTCGCGGATGAAACCTTCGAGGTGGCGGGCACGTTCTTCGATGGTGGCCAGCGCGACCGGCAAACGCTCGTATTGCTTTCGCCGTAGCAGTTCGCTGCCCGAATGTGCCAAGGACGCGATGGGCGCCAGCGAATTATTCAATTCATGGCTGATGACACGGATGACTTTCTTCCAGGTCTGCACTTCCTGTCGACGCAGTTCTGCAGTCAGCAGGCGCAGCAGCACCAGTTCATGCGCGCGTCCATTCAAGCGAAAGGTGCGACGCGAGAGGTGGTATATGTCTTCGCTGCCGTTTTCCAGATCATTCGCATCGCCGACAGTGAACATGCCGTCGCCACCGCGCGCGAACGCGTCGCGGACAGCCTCGTTGGTGCGCGAGAGGATGGCCTCGAACGATTGGCCTTCGAGCCGATGACCATCGCCGAACACCTTGCGTGCGGCCAGATTGCCGAGCACCACGCGTCGGTTGGGATCGACCAGCACCATGGCAACGGGCGTGTTCTGCACGATGGTGTCGAGCATCAATTCGCGCTGCACCAGCGACAGGCGTTGCTTGCGCAGGGTGTCGCCAAGTTCGCGATGACTGTCCACCAATTCGCGCAGCTCGCCTTGGCCGTGCCAGGCGATGCCGAAGCTGTAGTCGCCATCGCGATAACTGGCCACGCTGCCGGCCAGCGCGCGGAACAACGAACGCACCGGCGCGAACAGGCGGCGCACCTGGTAGATGAGAAATGGCGCCAATACCGCCGTGGCCGCCAGCGTTGCCGCCCACGGCTGCAACCAGCGAGTCAACCACATCGCCAGCCCGCCGGCGGCGAGCATATAAGCGCATGCCAATGCGGCATACAGCCAAGCCAACGAGAGGCGATGCCACCAGCGCATCATCAGTCGCGCTTGATGCCGTGGCGGTCCAGCCGGCGGTACAACGCCTGCCGCGACAAGCCGAGATCAGCCGCGGCTTGTGCGAGCACGCCACCGTTGCGTTCCAGTGCGCGTTCGATCATGGCGCGATCCGGCTCATCACCATGCGTGCTCGAAGCGACCGACGCAGCGGGCTGCAAGTTGAGGTCATCTGCGGAGACGACATCGCCACGCACCAGCAGCGCCGCGCGTTGCATCACATTGCGCAGCTCGCGCACGTTTCCAGGCCACGGGTGGCGCATCAAGGCGCGTTCCGCATCATCACCCAGCCGCTTGCCGACGGGCAGGAAATGGCGTGCGAGTGGAAGGATATCGCGTGGCCGCTGCGACAACGCGGGCAGCCGCAGCTCGATGCCGTTGAGCCGGTAAAACAGGTCTTCGCGGAATGCGCCATTGCTGATCAAGATGGGCAGGTCGGCATTGGTCGCGCTGATAATGCGGACCTTGACGCTGCGTTCGTGGTTGCTGCCCAGGCGTTGGAAGCGACCCGTCTCCAGCACGCGCAACAACTTCACCTGGCCGGCCAATGGCAGGGTGCCGATTTCGTCGAGGAACAGCGTGCCGCCGTCCGCGGCTTCGAACTTGCCTTCGCGCGGCTTGCTGGCGCCGGTGTATGCACCGGCTTCGGCACCGAACAACTCCGCCTCGATCAAGTCGGCCGGCAACGCCCCGCAATTCAGGGCGATGAATGGTCCATTTCGTACGCTCGAATTGGCATGCACGATCTCCGCGTATTTTTCCTTGCCGGTGCCGTTCGGGCCGGTGATCAGGACCGGGATATCGGCGCGTGCAACCTGGCAGGCGAGTGCCAGCATGTTCTCGCTGGCGTTGTCGGCAAACACCAGCCCGCGTAGGTCGAAGTCGCGGACAAGCGCATCGCGTCGACGCCGTTCGCCGGCACGTTCCTGCGCCAGCTGGCGTTGCGCCTGCGCTAGCTCCAGCAGGTTGTTGACCGTTGCCAGCAGCTTGCGGTCGTCCCAGGGCTTGGCGAGGTAATCGACGGCACCGGCCTTGACCAGGTCGATCGCCGATTCCAAGTGCGTCCACGCGGTCAGCAGGATCACCGGCAGGTCGGGATGCTCATCGCGGATCTGGTGGAACAGCGCCACGCCTTCCTCACCCGAGGTCGTGTCTGCCTCGAAATTCATGTCCTGGATGACCAAGTCGAAGCCGTCATTGCGTAGTCGCCGCAATCCTTGCGTCGGCGACGCAGCATGAGCCACGTCGATGTCGTGCAGGGAGAACAATATCTCCAGTGCGGTGGCGACGGCGGGATTGTCGTCGATGACGAGGATTGCGGGCATGTTGGGTCCGTGCGTGGGTCGCTAGCTTAGCCCGTCAGCTCAAGCCGACGGGCCAGCAGTTTGCCTATGCGCTTCGCGTCGCCACCGCAGGCGGCACCGCGGCAGCGCGGCGTGCCGGCCAGAACACCGCGAATTGCCCAAGCAACCACAATGCCACCGCACCGGCCGGCAGATACACCAGTGGCAGGCGCGGCAATTCGTACTTGCCCATCAGCAGTTGGTTGATGGCATACGCCAGCAACATGCCCAAGGCGATACCGATACTGGCCAGCAGGAAGTTCTCGGTCTGGAAGTAGCGAAGGATCTGCCCGCGGGTCGCGCCCAACGCGCGCCGTATGCCGATCTGCTTGGTGCGCTGCTGCACCCAGAAGCTTGCCAGCCCGACGATGCCCAGTGCAGTAACTACCAGCAGCGCAATGATCACCGTCGCCAGCAACCACGCCATCGCGCGATCCTGCCGGTAATACTCATTGCGCATGTCTTCCATGGTCTTGGTGTCTTCTTCCAGAACGAACCGGTTATGCCCGTTCTTGCGAATAGCGTTGATCGCGGCCTTCATCACTTCGGTTCGGCGGCCGGGCTCGGTGCGGATGAGGTAGTTTCCACCCACGCTGTAGGGTGTCCTGATAGGGAACATCATTGAGTATTCGCGCGCAACCGGGCCATCTTGATTGCTTGGACGGATCAGATGGTCGACCACGCCCACGATGCGGATCGGATCATCGCCCCAGCTATAGAATGACTTGCCGACCGCATCGCCGCCCGGGAACAGTTTGTCGGCCACGCTGCGGGTGATGATCACCGACGGAATATGGGCCTTGCTGTTCGGAGCGTTAAGTGCGGACCACTCCAGGAATTCATCGGTATTGAACCGACGGCCGGCAACCAGCTTGAGCCCCATGGTGTCCATGAAACTATCGCCGGTCATGTAGACCGTTGCATTCATGGTGGGCTGCTTCTGGTCCTTGACCATCTTGATCGAGGTGTTCCAGGAGCTGTCGACGTAAGGCACCTGGTTAGCCACTGCGGCGGCTTTCACACCCGGCAGGCCTCGCAGCATCGCCAGATCGCTGCGGGTCATAGCTTCGGCGTTGTCATCAGTACCGACGCCATTGACATGAACTCGGACGATCTCGTTTTCGACCGCACCACTGTCCTGGTTGATGCGATCGATGCGGCTGCTGATCAGGAACAGGGCGTTGCAGATGATCGCGCAGCTCAGTGCGATCTCCAGCACGATCAGCGCGGCGGCCATCTTGTGGCGCAACAACGTGGACAGAATGGGACGGATGTTCATGATGTTGCTCCGTGATTACCGACTGCGGGCGTCAATTCGCGCGTTTGTGGGGCGATCATTGCGACTTCAACTGCATGGCTGGCGATACCTGCATGGCGCTCCAGGCCGGCAATAGGCCGGCGAGCAGGCTGGTGACCATCGCGAGTCCAAAGGTCAACAGCAACATGCTCGGATCCAGATGGGCGAGGTCCGCGTAGTCGGTGGGTTGCTGGCGCACCGCCCACAGGCCCAGCCATGCAAGCCCAAGTCCGGCGATGCCGCCGACCAGACCGATCGCGCCGGCCTCGACCAGGCATTGCAGGAAGATGGTTTTGCGTGA
Source organism: Thermomonas sp. (assembly GCA_039919235.1). Lineage (GTDB taxonomy): Bacteria > Pseudomonadota > Gammaproteobacteria > Xanthomonadales > Xanthomonadaceae > Thermomonas. The sequence goes on from JBDSGA010000019.1 coordinate 7,106, forward strand.
TGCGCCGAGTGCGCGACGCACGCCAAGCTCGCCGCTGCGCCGCAGGAACTTCGCCAGTAACAGGCCAACGGTATTGAGCAGACACACCAGCAGGAAGCCAAGTGCCAGCCAGACTTGCAGACGCACATCGCCCGGTACCACCTTGTTGAAATCAAGCCATTCCATCAACCCACGCAAGCGCACATTGGTGGGCCGCTCAAAGCGACCAGCAGCATGCTGCTGGTTTGAATAATTGGTGAGGTACTGCTTGTACGCGGCGACTTTTTCAGGCGTATCCAGCTGCACCCAGTACTGGATCCAGGCGCAGGGTGCGTTGATGCCGGTTTCGCCCTCGGGATCCAATCTGGAATCTCCCCAGCAGTTCATGTTGCCGTTGCGGGCCATCTTCAGGTCGCGCGAAGTGGAAAATGGCAGAAAGGCTTGCTCGGTTTCGCCGAAACCGTTGTTGCCGTTCATATCGTAGAACTTTGGAGTCGGTCGCCATGTATCAAGTACGCCGCTGATACGGAAGTCGACCATTTCGATGCGCACGTTCTTGCCGACGCTGTTCGAGCCACCAAAGAGCTTTTCGTTCAAGGCCTTGGTGATCACCACGACGCGCGCATGGCCTGCATCATCTACTGCGCTCCAGCCATTGCCGTACAGGAAGGGCATGGCGAACATCGGGAACATGTCTGTCGTGTTGTAGCGCGCGTCGATGGCCATTGGCGACAGACCCGCACGTTGTGGGTCGATTGCCACGCCGCCACCGGTCATCATTGCCTGGCGATCACCGCGTTTCTCGCGCAGCAAGGCTTCGGCATCGAAGCGGGTCAACTGGTCATTCGGCTCCTCGCCCGGGGTATAGCCCTCCATCTTCTCGGGCGACATCTGCGGATAGAACAAGGTTGCGCTGCGCCCTGGCAAAGGATCGCCGGACAGGATGTGGAACACGGTCAGCGTGGTCATGCTTGCGCCGATGCCCAGCGCGATCGCCAGCACCATGAGTGCGGTCAGTGCCTTATTGCGCTTGAAGCTGTGCAAGGCAAGCTTGAGGTAATAGCCGAACATGGCGGAGTCCTCAGGAAGCAGTGGTGGTTGTGCTGTCGTGGCGCGAGGCCTCGGCGACGCGGGCCAGGCTGGGTTCGACCGACAGGTCGGTCGCCATGCCGTCGACGATGTGCACGTTGCGCTGGGCGCGCGCGGCCAGTTCCGGGTCGTGGGTGACCATCACTATCGTGGTGCCCTGCTGGTTGATGTCCTCCAGCAGTTCCAAGACGCTGCGTGCCATCTGCGAATCCAGGTTGCCGGTGGGTTCATCCGCCAGCAACAGGCGCGGGCTGCCGGCCAGCGCGCGCGCGATCGCCGCGCGTTGCTGCTGGCCGCCGGAGAGTTCGGCGGGGAAGTGCTTCATGCGCGAGCTAAGTCCGACCAGTCCCAGCGAATCCTCGATACGCAATTTGCGTTCGCTGACCGGCATCCCGCGGTAGCGCAGCGGTACGTCGACGTTGTCGAAGATGTTGAGGTCGGGGATCAAGTTGAAGCCCTGGAAGATGAAGCCGATCTTCTGGTTGCGCAGCTTGCTGCGCGCATCGTCGGACAAGCCTTTCACGTTCACCCCATCGAGCAGGTATTCGCCGCCAGTGAAGCTTTCCAGCAGGCCGGCGATGTTGAGGAAGGTGGTCTTGCCGGAGCCCGACGGGCCGGTGACGGCGACGAACTCGCCTTCCTTGACGTGCAGGTCTAGCGAGCGCAGCGCATGTGTTTCAACAAGCTCGGTACGGTAGACCTTGGTGACCTGGCGCATGTCCAACATGGAGAAAATTCCTTTGGTGAGAGTCTGGTTTGCGGGTAAAGGACGCGCGGGTGTCAGCGCGTGCGGAACGGCGTGAGCGATTGCGGCGGCAGGAATGTCGTGCTGCGTTTCGTGCCGCGTAGCGCTTCGGCGTTGGCACTCGCCCGGTCACACGTGCGCAGCGTGTCGGCGCTGAAGTCGAGTAGTTGAGAAAGCTTCAGCGGCACCGCATCGGCCAACTGTTGTGAGTCCCAGTGGGTATGCAGCGGCATGACGGCGGAATGTGTATTCAAGGCATGGGTCGTCGTAGAGCGAGTTTTCATCGTGTTGTCCATGGTCAGGTGCTCCTGTTCAAAGTCCGGAGATGCGGATGCGTTCCGCGCTGGCGAATTGGTCGCTGCCGGACACGACGATGCGTTGTCCCGCCTGCAACCCCGAAATAATTTCCACTGCGTTGAGGCTGCTGGCACCAGCCTGGATGGGCTTGCGCACCGCACTACTGCCGTCGACCACGTAGGCGAAGCGCCCGCCGTCCTGTTCCAGGAACGGGCCGCGCTCGACCATCAACACGTCGCGGCGGGTGTCCAGCACGATGCGCGCCGACAAGCGCTGGTTCTGCCGCAGTGCCGGCGGTTGCTTGCCGGTATCGAAGCGCAAGCGCGCGTTGACTTCGCCATTGACGACTTCCGGCGACACCGCCGAGACCTTGGCTGGAAACGCCGTGCCATTGCTGGTGATCTGCGCAGGCATGCCAATCGCGAGGTCACGGGCGAAGCTTTCCGGCACCTTGATCTCGACTTCGAACAACGAGAGATCGACCACACTCAAGATCGCCGCGTTGGCGACGACATTGGTGCCCTGTGAAATCTGCACCTGGCCGACCTGGCCATCGAACGGTGCGCGCAAGGTCAGCGCATCGACTTGCCGTTGCAGTTCACCGACCACGGCCTGCTGGCGATCGGCCAACAACTGTTTGTTGCGCGTATCGAGCCCGGCGCCGCGGCCTTGCAAGCCAAGGTCGGCGCGGGCGTGGGCGACGCCGATGTCGGTTTTCTTGACGTCATCCTGGGCCTTGGCCACGTCCACCTGCGCCACCGCACCGCCCTCGAAGCCGCGCTGATAGCGTTGCAGGTCACGCGCGGCGGCGATCTGTTCAACCTGGGCCTGGTCCAGTGCTTTGCGCGCTGCCGATTGCACCAACTGTGCATCCAACACCGCGCGTCCGGCTTCGGCCTGCATGCTGGCCAGGGCGGACTGCTCCTGGGCGAGTCGACTGCGCAGTTCGGGGCTGTCGATCACCGCCAGCGGTTGGTCCTTCTTCACGACATCGCCGGCGACGACTTTCAATGCCACGGTACCGCCGGCGATCGCATACAGGGTCGGGCTGTTGGCCGCGATCACCTTGCCGTCGGCGCTGAGGTCGCGGACTAGATCGCCGCGCTTGACCTCGGCGATGCGCAGGCGGCTTGCCTCGAACGAGCGGCCGCCGCCCGCCCAGCCGGAGATCACCCAGCCCGCCAGTGCAAGTGCAGCGACTGCAACCGCCGCCAAGGGCAACCAGCGCTTGTGGCGTGCACCTGGGCCTGTGGACTGGGACAGCCTCTGGTCCTGGCCGGAGGTGTCGGCGATGCGGGGGCGGTTGTTCATGCGAGGCGGGGAGTGGGGTTGGTCATGCGGGTATTAATGCAATCCCCGTGCCAACTCTCAACACCATGATTTAAAAGGAATTATAACGAATCGAGAGTGTCCGGTCGGACACTTGCGGCGTCCGTGCGGACGCTCGCCAAAGGACGCGCTCGCTTACACTGTGACGATCCCAGCAGGAATCAACGCGCATGTGTGGAATCGTCGGTGCCATTGCCAACCGTGACGTGGTCCCTTTATTGATCGAAGGCCTCAAGCGTCTGGAATATCGCGGTTACGATTCCGCCGGCATCGCCGTGGTCGATGGCGACAACGTGCGCCGGGTGCGGCGTACCGGTCGAGTGACGGAAATGGAATCAGCGGCGCAGGCAGAGCAGTTCACTGCTTCGCTGGGGATTGGCCACACGCGCTGGGCCACGCATGGTGGCGTCACCGAACACAACGCGCACCCACACATCAGCCACGGCGTGGCGCTGGTGCACAACGGCATCATCGAGAACCATGACGAACAACGCGAGCGCCTGCACGCGCTGGGTTACGAATTCGAATCGCAGACTGACACCGAGGTCATCGCCCATCTGATCCACCATCATCTCAAGGGCGGAGACGACCTGTTGCAGGCGCTGCAGCACACCGTTGCCGAGTTGCACGGCGCTTACGCGTTGGCGGTGGTGAGTCGCAAGGAGCCCGACCGCATGGTCGCCGCACGCATGGGCTGCCCACTGCTGGTCGGCTTGGGCGAGGGCGAGAACTTCGTCGCCTCCGACGTCTCGGCGATCGTGTCATCGACTCGCCGGGTGATCTTCCTCGAGGAAGGCGACACCGCCGAGCTTACCCGCGATGCGGTGCGCGTGTTCGACGCGGATGGCACCCAAGTGCAGCGTGACGTGCATGTCTCAGACGTGTCGCTGGCATCGCTGGAGCTTGGCCCGTACAGCCACTTCATGCAGAAGGAAATCCACGAACAGCCGCGCGCAATCGGCGACACCATCGAAGGCATCATCGATGCCGGCGGGTTTGATCCGATGTTATTCGGAGCCAATGCAGCAGAGGTCTTGCGCGGTGTCGAAGCCGTGCAGATCCTTGCCTGCGGCACCAGCTTTTACGCGGGCCTGGTCGCACGCTACTGGCTGGAAGCCATCGCCGGCATTCCGTGCGCGGTCGACATAGCCAGCGAGTACCGCTATCGCAAGGTGGTTGCGAACCCCAACCAGCTGATCGTCACCATCTCGCAGTCGGGTGAAACCCTGGACACGATGGAAGCGCTGAAGTACGCGAAGTCATTGGGACAGACGCGCACGTTGTCGATCTGCAATGTGCCGGAAAGCGCGATCCCGCGTGCCAGCCAGCTGGTGTTCTTCACCCGCGCCGGCGCCGAGATCGGGGTGGCGTCGACCAAGGCCTTCACCACCCAACTGGTCGCGCTGTTCGCGCTGACCGGCGTGCTGGCCCGACTTCGCGGCGCAATCAACGATGAGCAGGAGGCGTCCTACCTCGACGACCTGCGCCACCTGCCCGGCAGCGTGCAATACGCATTGAACCTGGAGCCTCAGATCGCCCTGTGGGCAGAAAAATTCGCGCAAAAGGACCATGCCTTGTTCCTCGGCCGCGGCATGCACTATCCAATCGCCCTTGAAGGTGCCCTGAAGCTCAAGGAAATCTCCTACATCCATGCCGAGGCGTACCCGGCCGGCGAGTTGAAGCATGGCCCGCTGGCGCTGGTCGACGAGGCGATGCCGGTGGTGGTGATCGCCCCGCACGACGCGTTGCTGGAAAAAGTGAAGTCGAATATCCAGGAAGTGCGCGCGCGCGGTGGCGAGATGTTCGTGTTCGCCGACGCCGATAGCAGCTTCAGCGAATCCGAACAGGTGCATGTGATCCGCACGCCCCGCCATATCGGCGTACTTAGCCCGATCGTGCACACCATCCCGGTGCAGTTATTGGCGTACCACACCGCCCTCGCACGCGGCACCGATGTCGACAAGCCTCGCAACCTTGCCAAGTCGGTAACGGTGGAGTAACCGAGCAGTGCGTCGAGTCGGCGCGCACCTCAAACCAGTGCTTCGACCTCGATCGGCAACGCATTGAGTGCGGCATTTCCGCAGCCACCTTCGACAGCGAGTGGATCTGTCAAATCGTTGTAGCTTTCACCCGGTAACGTCGACGCGCGCGAAAGTTGGATTCCCTGGCGTCCATGGCCGAATCCGTGTGGCAGACAGGCAACGCCCCGCATCAACCCGCCATCTGCCTCGACATCGGTGTGGATCTCGCCCACACGCGAACGCACCGACACGCGAGCGCCATTGCGCAGGCCGCGGGTGGCCATGTCGTCTGGATGCATCAGCAACTGGTGGCGGGGCTTGCCCTTTGCGAGGCGCGGCGCGTTGTGCATCCACGAGTTGTTGCTGCGGACATGCCGGCGGCCGATCAGGCGCAGGCCACCACTGGCTGCATCGCCCCGGTCGCGCGCGGCGAAACGTGCCAGCTCCGCCATCAGGGGTGCAGGCGCGCATTCCATGCTCCCGCTCTCGGTCTGCAGTCGTGCAAGCAGCGACGGACGTAGAGCGCCGAGGTCTATTCCGTGCGGTGCAGCTTCCAGCGCTTGCAAATCCAACCCGCTATCGCCTTTTGCCAGCCCGATGGCGATGAGGTCAAGCGGCGGTGGCAGGGCGCGCCATTCCTTGCCGGCATGCACCGCGTAGCTGGCGCCGATGCCGTTGATGATTTCCCAATCGGCGCGCTCGTCTTGGTGCCGCGCATGCAACGCACGGTTTAGCCGCGCGACCCGCCGCACGGCGAAGGCGTTGAAGATCGAGTCGTAGTGATCCTGCGTCAGTGGCGATGCCGGCGGCAGGATCAGGTCTGCGTGGCGCGTTGTCTCGTTGATATAGATGTCGATCGCGACCATGAACTCCAGGGCTTCAAGCGCCTTGTCCAGCGAGCGTCCATCCGGCGTGGACAGGACCGGGTTGCCAGCGCTGGTGAGCAGCGCTCGAACCTGTCCAGGGCCAGGCGTGGCGATTTCCTCGACCATGCATGCGACGGGAAGCTCGCCGCCGAATTCCGGTAGTCCGCGGACGCGACTGTTCCATCGGCCGCGCGTGCCCGGGTTGGTCCCCGGACCGGTGATCGGGATGGCGGGTTCGTTTGGAAGTGAGCCACCGACGCGATCAAGGTTGCCGGTGACCAGATTCACCAACTGCAAGAGATACTGGCATAACGTTCCCCACGGCTGCACCGACACGCCCATGCGTCCATAAGCCACTGCGCGCGACGCTGCATGGAAGTCGGCGGCCACTTGCACCACTACGGCTGAAGCGACGCCGGTTTCTGCTTCAAGCGAGGTCGTGTCGATGCCCGCAAGCTCCGACAGTACGAGATCCAATCCCGCCACGCGTCCTGCATACGCATCCAGTCGTGGCGGTCCGAGGTGCAACAGCGCTTTCAGCAGTGCGATCAGGAACAGCGCATCGCCACCCGGACGGATCGCGATGTGCTGGCTGGCGACCGCCGCCGTTTCCGTGTTGCGAGGATCCACTACGACGAGCTTGCCGCGGGTCGTCAGTGCCTTGAGCCGGCGGGGGATGCCAGGCGCGGTCATCAGGCTTCCGTTTGATGCCATGGGGTTGGCGCCCAGCATCAGGAAATAGTCGGTGTGGTCGATGTCGGGAATCGGCAACAGGAACTGGTGCCCGTACATCTGCGCGCAGGTGAATTGATGTGGCCACTGGTCCACCGACGAGGCACTGAAGATGTTCGGTGTGCGCAGCATGCGCAGCAGAGACGGCAGATACGCGATGTGCCCGAAATGATGCACGTTGGGGTTGCCAAGATAAGCGGCGAC
>JBDSGA010000020.1:0-5811 GCA_039919235.1 Thermomonas sp.
ACGTGCTTGCGCGACAACCCCTTCTGGGTGGGCCGCGGATCATCAACCGCACCGAAGAACACCTTGCTGGACACACACCAGCCATCACGCGGCAAGCGCAAGTCGACGAGCACGTCACCCATCACGCGCTCGGCTTCACCGTTCGCGTAGGTCTCGGCATTGTCGAAAAAATTGACGCCGTGGTCCCAGGCCGCGGCGATCATCTCGCGCGCGCTACTGCGTCCGACTTGGTTGCCGAAGGTTACCCACGCGCCGAACGACAACGCGGACAGCTGCAGGCCGGAACTTCCAAGGCGACGGTATTGCATGGCGGTTGCATCCAGCTCAAGTGAATGTCCATTGTAGGCAGCCATTGCGTGGCATCACTGTGACTTGCCTTTACAATGGCGCACCCCTCCTCCGGGGAGTAGCCCGCCGCGACGATCCTGGTCCGGTGCGCGCGTCAACATACTTGGCTCTGCCGTTAATCGGCACGTCGCCATGGCGCGCGCGGCGGATGCCACGGCATCCGCATCGGCGAGACCGAAGGCAGGCGCTGCGCACCCGGCCGGGCGACGTGGCGTCTGCATTCGTGTCCACTGACGTCGCCTGGCCCGGAGTTCCCCATGTTGAATGCATTCCTGGTCTCCACCGGCACCGTCGCGCTTGCCGAAATCGGTGACAAGACCCAACTGCTGGCGCTGCTGCTGGCCGCGCGTTTTCGCAAGCCTTGGCCCATCATTGCGGGTATTTTCATCGCGACCCTGCTCAACCATGCGCTGGCGGCATGGGTTGGCCAGTTGGTTGCAGCGTGGCTGACACCGACCACGTTGCGCTGGATTGTCGCGGCGAGTTTCATCGCAATTGCATTGTGGACGCTCAAGCCGGACACGCTGGATGACGAACGGTTGCCGGCGCATGGCGCTTTTATCGCCACGGTCATTGCCTTCTTCATCGCGGAGATCGGCGACAAGACCCAGGTGGCGACGGTCTTGCTTGCCGCCCGCTTCGACTCGTTGATGATGGTCGTTGCCGGTACGACGCTGGGCATGCTGCTCGCCAACGTGCCGGTGGTGCTGCTTGGCAGTCGCTTCGCGCAACGTTTGCCGCTGCGTGCGGCGCGCACCATCGCGGCATGCCTGTTCCTGCTGCTCGGCGCGTGGGTGGCGCTCACTGGTATTGGCGTCGGCGGCTGACCACCAACCATTGATCACTGGCCGTACGCGCGCCTGCGCACTATCCTGCCTTGAATTCCAGTGGAGCCACTGCGTGCCGATATTGCCGTCCAGCCTGCGCGATTTCTGGCAACGCCTGTGGATGCAGCCGGATGCACTGATGCTGGAACTCGGCTCGGGTGGCGAGTTGATCGTCGCGCGGATACGCGCCGTGTTGTCGATGTTCTTGCTACTGCTGCCCTTGGTCAATCTACTGGGCGGCGGTAAATACAGCGAAACCATGATTGGTCTGGTTGGGGCAGTATTGGCCATTGTGATGTCGCAGATTTGGCTGGTATTGGCCAGGCAAAAGGGCTACTTCCGCTGGTTGCCTTATGCCACGGCGACTTATGACGTCACCCTGACCAGCCTCGTGCTGATGGCATTGGCCATCGATTCGCCCGCCACAGGCCTGAACAGCATGGTGGTCTGGGTGTTCTACCTGATATCCATCGCCATGACCGCCCTGCGCAACGATGGGAGACTCACCCTCTATGCGGGTAGCTTGGCGCTGCTGCAGTACAGCTTGCTGGTGCTGTTCGTATTCCAGTTGGTGGCCAGTCCGGATCAGCTTGCCTCCATTGAATATGGAACCGTGACCGTGTCCAACCAGATCCAGCGAATGGTGCTGATCGGGATGATGACCGCACTCACCACCACGATTGTCCTTCGCATGCAGCGACTGGTGGACATGTCGGGGACGGATGGGCTGACCGGCCTACCCAACCGCACATGGCTGGTGCATCGCTTTCCCAGCTTGCTGGATGCCGTGCGCAGTAGCGGGGGCTCGTTGTCGGTCTGCCTGATCGATCTGGACTACTTCAAACGCATCAACGACGAATTGGGCCACCTGGCGGGCGACCGCGCACTGCGCCACGTCGTCGACGTGCTGCAACAGCAGGAGCAAGAGGGCGAATGGCTGACTCGCCTGGGTGGTGAGGAATTCGCGCTGCTGCTGCCGATGCCGCTTGGGCGTGCGTGGGAGCGACTGGAATCAATGCGGCGCACCGTGGCGGCACAACCATTCCAGCCTGAGACAAACGCGGATCTGATGCGGTTGACCTTCAGTGCCGGCATCGCGGTCTGGCCGCAGGATGGCGCCGACCTTTCCGCATTGCTGCGCCGCGCCGACATCCGACTGCGCCAAGCCAAGCAGGAAGGCCGCAACCGGGTACTGGCGCGGGATCCCTGAACTGACACTCGGCGGCGACGCACCGCGCGACGCTATTGCCGCCATTGCCACGCGTGCCCTACCCTGCTGCAGCGGGTGCAACGGCCCCCGCATGCCAGGGGATGCGACGTGAGTCTGAAACTGCGCCTGACCGTGATGAATTTTCTCCAGTTCTTCATCTGGGGCGCGTGGCTGATCACCATCGGCGCCTACTGGTTCCAGAACAAGCAATGGTCGGGCACGAGTTTTGGCGCGATCTTCTCGACCATGGGCATCGCCTCGCTGTTCATGCCCGCACTGATGGGCGTAGTGGCCGACAAGTGGATCAATGCCGAAAAACTCTACGGCGTGCTGCACCTCGCAGGTGCCGCGATGTTGTTCTGCATCCCGATGGTCAACGACCCGCACACGATGTTCTGGGTGATGTTGCTCACCATGATCTTCTACATGCCGACGATCTCGCTGGCGATCGCGGTGGCGTACAACGCACTCAAGCAGGACGGCAAGGACGTGGTCCGCGACTACCCGCCAATCCGCGTGTGGGGCACCATTGGTTTCATCGCGGCGCTGTGGACGACCAGCCTGCTCAAGCTGGAAACGTCCGCCGGACAGTTCTACATTGCCTCTGCAGCGTCGCTGGTGCTCGGGCTGTATGCGTTCAGCCTGCCCAAGGCGCCACCGCAACTGGTTGCCGGCGACAATCGCACGCTGGTGGATGTGCTGGGGCTGTCCTCGTTCCGGCTGTTCCGCGACCGCAACATGGCGGTCTTCTTCATCTTCGCGATGCTGCTGGGCGCGGCGTTGCAACTGACCAACGCCTATGGCGATACCTTCCTGCACGACTTCGCGAATGTCGATGCGTACAAGGACACGCTGACGGTCAAATACCCCGCGATCATCATGTCGATCTCGCAGATTTCGGAAACGCTGTTCATCCTCGCCATTCCATTCTTCCTGAAACGCTTCGGCATCAAGACGGTGATGACCATCAGCATGCTGGCCTGGTTCCTGCGCTTCGGTCTGTTCGCGTATGGCGACCCGGGCCCCGGCCTGTGGATGATCGTGGCCAGCTGCATTGTTTACGGCATGGCGTTCGACTTCTTCAACATTTCCGGCTCGCTGTTCGTGGAACAACAGAGCGATCCGCGGATCCGCGCCTCGGCACAAGGCTTGTTCATGCTGATGACCAACGGCATCGGCGCCGTCTTGGGCAGCCTGATCGCCGGTTACGTGATCGAGCACTTCTATACCGGCGTGGATGGCGCCAAGGACTGGCACGGTATCTGGACGGCATTCGCGCTTTACTCGCTGGCGATGGCGGCGCTGTTCGTGCCGCTGTTCAGGCACCGCCACGATCCGCGCGCATTGGCCCACGCCGGCGTCCACGGAAAGATCGATGTCAACAATCCCTGACCCGGACACGTCACCTTCACCTATCGGTCTGGGGGGCAAAGGCCATGTCTGCGTGGTCGGCTCGTTCAACGTCGACCATGTGTGGCGCGTCGCATCCTTGCCGCAACCGGGCGCGACCCTGACCGGCGACTATCGCAGTGGCCCCGGCGGCAAGGGCTTCAACCAGGCAATGGCGGCATGTCGTGCGGGCGCCTCGACCAGCTTCGTGTGCGCGCTTGGAGGCGACCCCGGGGCACAACTCGCGCGCGCGTTGTGCAGCGCGGACGGCATCGACCTGCGCGATGCCGAGTGCAGCTTGCCGACCGGTACCGCCGGCATCTATGTCGATGCGCAGGGCCGCAACACGATTGTGGTGGGCGCCGGCGCGAATGCGTGGCTGGAACCCGGGTTCGTCACCACCACACTGGCTTCGATTGCACGCATCGATGTCGTGCTGGTGCAACTGGAATCCCCGATGGATGCGGTGGAGGAGGCGTTGTTTCTGGGCCGCCAACGTGGCGCGCTGACCATCCTCAATCCGGCGCCGGCAAACGCCACGATTGGCGGTGCGCAACTGGAACTGGCGGACATCCTGACGCCCAACGAAACCGAATTCGCGGCACTGATCGGCCGGCATGTGGGCGAGCGCATTAATCCCGATGACGTCGGCAGTCTGGACCAAAGCCGCCTGCACGCGCTGTGCCGCCAGTTGGGGCATGACAGCTCGGTGATCGTCACCTTGGGCGCGAGCGGCTGTTTTGTATCGCATCCCGAAACACAGTTGCGCGGCGACACCCATGCGTATTTCCGGATCTCCGCCGAAGCGGTGCGCGCCGTTGACACTACCGGCGCGGGCGATGCCTTCAATGGTGCTCTCGCCGCGTCGCTGGCACACCAGCCAGCGCTGCCATTCAATACGCATGTGCGCTTTGCAAGCCGCTACGCCGGCTTGTCCACCGAACGCGAAGGCGCGGCGCTGGCCATGCCGCGCGGCGCCGACGTCGCCGCACGCTTCAACGCGGCCTAGCCGGCGTTCCCGACCAGCTCGCCACGGCGATCCGTCGGGCGGCGTCAATGCGGGCTGCCACTACACTATGCCGATGCAGATCGGCCGCCATTGCATCGAACCGCGCGTGATCCTCGCCCCGATGGCGGGCGTCACCGACAAGCCGTTCCGGCTGTTGTGCAAGCAGTTGGGCGCGGGACTGGCGGTGTCGGAAATGACCACCAGCGATCCACGTTTCTGGAAGACCGCAAAGTCGGTGCACCGCATGGACCATGTCGGTGAACCTGACCCGGTCAGCGTGCAGATCGCCGGCACCGTGCCTGAAATCATGGCCGATGCGGCACGCCATAACGTCGAGCACGGCGCGCAAATCATCGACATCAACATGGGCTGCCCGGCCAAGAAAGTCTGCAACGCCTGGGCCGGTTCCGCATTGATGCAAGAACCGGAACTGGTCGCGCGCATCCTGGGAGCCGTGGTGAACGCGGTCGATGTACCGGTGACCCTGAAGATCCGGACCGGTTGGGATGCCCACCATCGCAATGCACCGCAGATCGCGCAGATCGCCGAAGCCGCAGGCATTGCCGCGCTTGCCGTGCATGGCCGCACCCGCGACCAGCAATACACCGGCCTGGCCGAATACGACACCATCGCTGCGATCAAGGCAGGCGCGCGCATCCCGGTGATTGCCAACGGCGATATCGACTCACCCGAAAAGGCCGCTTGGGTCTTGCGCCATACCGGCGCCGATGCGGTGATGATCGGGCGCGCGGCACAAGGCCGGCCATGGCTGCTCGGTGCCATTTCGCACTTCCTCGCGACAGGCGAACGCTTGCCCGAACCTTCACTGGAACAGATCCGCACGATCCTGCTTGGCCACCTGCATGCCTTGCACGAGTTTTATGGCGAACAGATGGGCGTGCGCATCGCACGCAAGCATCTGGGCTGGTACGCCAAGGATCGACCCGAGAACCATGCGTTTCGCGCCATAGTCAACCAGGCCGTCAGCGCCGAGGCGCAGGTGCGCTTGACCCGCGACTACTTTGACC
>JBDSGA010000021.1:0-8682 GCA_039919235.1 Thermomonas sp.
AACAATGTCCCGTGCGACCGGCCCAAGGCCGCTGTCGCCGGCCCTGCAATACGGAAGGAACATAAGCGCTCCCGCGGCTGGCCGTGGTGTCGTAGCGCTGGAAGACTAGAAGCGACACGGTGGCGCACTGCGCGACTGCGGCGCTTGCGGTATCCAGAGGCGATACGCCCCATGGCGTTGCCGTGTCCCAGCCCAAATGGGTGGAGCGCGCGAGGAACGCACAATGAAGCGAATGCTCATCAATGCCACGCAGGCGGAAGAACTGCGCGTGGCCACGGTCGACGGCCAGAACCTGTACGACATCGACATCGAACAGCCGTCGAAGGAAAACAAGAAGTCCAATATCTACAAGGGCCGGATCACCCGTCTGGAGCCCTCCCTGGAAGCCGCCTTTGTCGAATACGGCGGCGATCGCCATGGTTTCCTGCCGCTCAAGGAAATCTCCCGCGACTACTTCCAGGCGGGCGTGGATGCCAACAAGTCCACGTTGAAGGAACTGCTGCGCGAAGGCCAGGAAGTCGTGGTCCAGGTCGACAAGGACGAGCGAGGCAACAAGGGCGCTGCCCTGACCACGTTCATTTCGCTGGCCGGCCGCTACATGGTGCTGATGCCGAACTCGCCGACCGCCGGTGGCGTGTCGCGCCGGATCGAGGGTGACGACCGCGCCGAATTGAAGAAGGCGATGGATGCGCTGGCGATCCCGGACGACATGGGCGTGATCATCCGCACTGCCGGTGTTGGCCGCGACGCTGAAGAACTGCAATGGGACCTCGACTACCTGCTCTCGATCTGGCGCGCGATTGCCGAGGCCGCGCTGACCAAGCCGGCACCGTTCCTGATCTACCAGGAGTCGCGCCTGATCGTGCGCGCCCTGCGTGACTACATGCGTAGCGACGTCGGCGAAATCCTCGTCGACACGCCGGAAATGTACGAGGAAGCGCGTGAGTTCGTCGAACAGGTAATGCCGCACAACCTGCGCAAGCTCAAGCATTACACCGACGACACCCCGCTGTTCAATCGCTTCCAGATCGAGTCCCAGATCGAAGGCGCCTATGAGCGCACCGTGCGCCTGCCCTCTGGCGGCGCCCTTGTCATTGACCAGACCGAGGCACTGACTGCAGTCGACGTGAACTCGGCGCGTGCCACCAAGGGCGGCGACATCGAGGAAACCGCGTTCAACACCAACATGGAAGCGGCCGAGGAAGTGGCCCGCCAACTACGCCTGCGTGACCTGGGCGGGCTGGTGGTGATCGACTTCATCGACATGTCATCCAACAAGCACCAGCGCGACGTCGAGAACAAGCTGCAGAATGCGCTGAAGTACGACCGTGCACGGGTACAGATTGGCCGAATCTCCCGCTTCGGCTTGCTCGAGATGAGCCGCCAGCGCCTGCGCAACAGTCTGGGCGAAGCCAGCCAGATCGTCTGCCCGCAATGCGAAGGCCACGGCCGCATGCGCAGCATCGAGTCGCTGTCGCTCTCGATCATCCGCGTGGCCGAAGAACACGCGATGAAGGAAAACACTGGCCAGGTCCTGGTGCAGGCGCCGGTGGAAATCGCCAACTTCCTGCTCAATGAAAAGCGCAGCGCGCTGCGCGAGATCGAGGCCCGCCACGGCGCCCCGGTGGTCATCGTGGCCGACGAGCAGTTGCACACGCCGCATTACGAAGTCACCCGCATCCGCGAGAATGAGTTGGGTGAGGAAACCGCGCGTCCCAGTTACCAGCGCGGCACCCCGCGCAAGGTGGCCACGATCGCACTCAGCAAGGCTCAGCTCAACATCCCGCCGGCACCAGCGGTCACCAAGGTGAAGCCGGCGCAGCCTGCACCACTACGTGATCCAAAACCAATGCCGGAAGAACAATCCCGACCGGTCGCGGTGGTTGAAGCAGCATCACCACCTGTGCAAGCGGGCGGCGTGATCGGATGGTTGCGCGGCCTCTTCGTAGCGTCACCTGCAGTGGCCAGCACCGAGCAGCCCGCTCGTAACGATGGCGGCGACGGCGGACGTCGTGAGGGACGCGGCGGCAATCGCTCCAGTGGTCGCAACGAGCGTGATGGCCGCGGCAACCGCGACCAGCGCGGCAATCGCGAGAGCAATCGGCGTGCAGGCCAGGACGAAGGTCGTGGCAGCAAGCAGGGTGAACCGCAAAAGCAGGTCCAACCTGAAGTGCGCCAGCCGAAGCAGCCTCGCAATGAGAAGCAAGCGGCGAAGCAGGACAAGCCTCAAGCGCAAGCGCAGCAGCAGCAGAAGCAACCCAAGCAGGAACGGCCGAAGCAGGACCGTCAGGAACGACAGGACAAGCCCAAGGTCGAAAACGCTGTCGCCGTTGATCCAGTGATTACCGCCAGTGCGGTTGTCGTGGCCAACCAAACCATGTCCAGCGTACCCACCGCCACGCCAGCAGACGATATGCAGACTGCGCACGTCGAAACGATCGAGACAGAGGCAGCATCGCAGGATGACTCGAATGGCGACGGCGACGGCGGCAGCAAGCGTCGGCGCGGACGTCGTGGTGGTCGTCGTCGTCGTCGGGGTGGTGATAGCGCTGGCAATGCAAGCGACACGACGCACGACCAGGATGCGCAGTCGGATGAAATGCTGAATGCCGACGGATCGCAGCCCGAGTTCGATTTCGACGATATCGAAGCTCCCGCAATCAAGGCAGTCACCGCCGCGCAAGCCGAGGTCGCGCCAGTGGCCATGCAGGCGGAAGCACCCTCGCCTTCCGTGGCGCCCGACATCGCTGTCGTCGATGCGGCACCTGCCGTTGAAGTCAGCATGACGGTAAAGGAAGCAGACACGCTTGCTGCACCGGTTGTGATCGCTGTTGAAACAAACATCGATACGGCACAGGTTGCAACTACCCCAGCGGCCATCGAGCAAACCGCACCGCAGGCCTCTGTTGAGCGGGAAACCCCCATTGCCGATGCCGCCGAGAACGTGGTGCCGGAACCGGCCGCAGCATTGTTGCCGGAATCGGTTGAAATTCAAGAACAAGCGCGTGAGCCCGAGCTAGCCACGCCCAAGCCAGCCACGGTGGAAGCGACTCAGCCAACCGATGCAAATAGTCGCGCCGAGCAACTGCGTGGCTTGTTCGATACCGCCCGATCAAACCCCGAGGTGGTCGATTCGCAAGCAGCAGCGAATGTCGAGCGTCAGGGTAACGAAACCGAAGAGGCCACCCGCAACGCCTGAGTTGAGTCTCGCTCCGCGTACGCCGTCAATGCACGGCGTACGCGGCGTCAACCAGTCCGTATTGGCTGATCAGTCGGGCAAGGGCAATGTTGTCGCGCACTGCAAGCTTTTCGAACAGTCGTGACTTGTGCGTATTGACGGTCTTCGCACTCAGGCTGAGATGCTTGGCGATGGCTTCCTGGCGCATGCCCTGGTTGAGCAGCAACGCCACTTCCATCTCACGTGGCGTCAATGCGTCGAACGGTGACGCCAGGTTGCCGCTGATGCCTGACAACGCCATGCCTTGGGCAATCGCATTAGCCAGGTATTTCTTGCCGCGCGATACGTCACGCACGGCCCGTATCAGTTCTTCGGCGTCGCACGCCTTGCCCACATAACCCGAAGCACCCGCTTCCAGCAAACGTCGCGGCATCGGGCCGTCTTCCAGTACCGACACCACGATTACCCGCGTGCCGTAGTCACCACGCGTGATTCGCTCGGTGACTTCCAGCCCGCTGATACCGGGTAGATGCAGGTCGCACAAAACCACATCGGGTTTCAGCCTGCGAATCTGCGGCAAGGCCTGTTCGCCGCTTTCAGCTTCACCGATTACCTCGATGTCGCCTGCCTGCTGCAGCGTCAGCCGTAGCCCCGTTCGGACTAACGAATGATCGTCGACGATGAATACCTTGATGCCCATGCCAGTTCCCCCGTTCTTGATGGGAACAAGCTACGCCGCCGGGACGCGCCAGCCAAGACGAGAATTCCGCATCGTCGGGTAGGAAAACTCCTACCTGCACGATCACGTGCTGCAAGGCACTAAAAGAATATGGCGGAAGCGGTGAGATAGATTCGGGCCATCCATGGCCCTCACCCGCTTCGCGGGCAGCCTTTGGCTGTCCAGATCGGCAATCCTGCCGATCTGTCGAACTCTTTATATTCGACTGAGTCATGCGACAATTCGTGCAATGGAAGTGTGGCCGAGTGGTTTAAGGCAGCAGTCTTGAAAACTGCCGTGGGTGTGAGCCCACCGTGAGTTCGAATCTCACCGCTTCCGCCAATATCCGGCCTCTACGTCAGGCCCTCTTGGCCTCGTCCGGCTTGCCTGCCTTCGGATACACCCCACCCGGACACTCCGCGCATTCCAGGCGCGCCGCATCCAGCATCGGCGGCAGTTTCTCGGCGAGGAAATCGATGAACACCCGAACCGCCGGCAACAGGCCACGGCGGGAAGCAAACACCACATGCGCAATGCCCTGAGGCAGCCGCCATTGCGGCAGCACGACCTCAAGCTCGCCACGACGCACGGCTTCGGCGCACACGGTTTCCGGCAAGAGCGTGATACCGATGCCGTCGCGGGCCATTGCCTGCATCATCGGGAAGTCAAATCCTGTAATGCGCGGCTGCAACTCGATGCGTCGCACTTCCCCATCCGGACCATGCAATTCCCAGCGCTGGCGCGCCTCGTCTTCGCTGATGCTCAGGGTCACGTGGTCGGCGAGTTCCTCGGGGGATTGCGGACGCCCGGCGCGGTCCAGGTATTTCGGACTCGCGACCAGCAACTCCTGGATCTGACCGAAGCTGCGCATCACCAAACTGCCGTCATCGTCCAGCTTGCTGCGCACGCGCAAGGCGACGTCGATGCCCTCGTTGATCACGTCGACCCGCCGGTTGCCCACGATCAGCTGCAGCCGCACCTTGGGATACAACGCCATGAATTCAGGCAGCAGCTTCGGGAATTGCTGTTGGGCGATCGCCACCGGCACGCTGACCCGCACGCTGCCGCGTGGTTCGACGCTCAGGCGGTCAACGGCCTCGCGCGCGGCCTGCGCGGCGGCGAGCATGGATTGTGCATGCCGGTAGACGCTATTGCCGACATCGGTGACCGAGAAACGGCGCGTCGAACGCTGTAGCAGGCGTACGCCCAACTCCGCTTCGAGTGAACTGATGCGCCGGCTCAGGCGCGACTTCGGAATGCCCAGCGCGCGCTCGGCCGCGGCGAATCCGCCGTGGTCGACCACGGCAGCGAAGTAATACAGGTCATTGAGGTCATTCATGCCTCATGCGATCCGCTCGACGCCACCCATGTATCCGCGCAACGCGTCCGGTACGCCGATGCTGCCATCGGCGTTCTGATAGTTCTCCATCACCGCAATCAATGCACGACCCACCGCGACGCCGGAACCGTTGAGCGTATGCACCAGCTCGGGTTTTCCGGTTGCGGGATTGCGCCAGCGCGCCTGCATGCGACGGGCCTGGAAATCGCCGCAATTCGAGCAGGATGAAATCTCGCGATACGTGGCTTGCGAAGGCAACCAAACTTCCAGATCGTAGGTCTTGATCGCGCCGAAACCCATGTCGCCGGTGCACAGCAGCACCTTGCGATACGGCAAGCCCAACGACTCCAACACGACTTCGGCGCAGCGGGTCATGCGCTCGTGCTCGGCAGCGGATTCGTCCGGCTTGGCAATACTGACCAGCTCGACTTTTTCGAACTGGTGCTGGCGGATCATGCCGCGGGTATCGCGGCCATGGCTGCCTGCCTCTGCGCGGAAACACATGGAATGTGCGGTCATTCGCAAAGGCAGCCGCTCGGCGTCAAGGATCTCGTCACGCACGATATTGGTCAGCGGGACTTCGCTGGTCGGAATCAAGTAGCGCCTATGCGCCGACTCGCCATCGCCCACTTCGGTGGCGAACAAGTCATCCTCGAATTTCGGCAATTGTCCAGTGCCACGCATTGAATCGGCATTGACCAACAATGGCACGTTGGTTTCTTCGTACCCATGTGTGTCGGTGTGCAGGTCGAGCATGAACTGGGCCAGCGCGCGATGCAGGCGCGCCAGTTGCCCGCGCAGCACGGTGAAGCGCGCGCCACTCAGCTTGGCAGCGGTGTCGCCGTCCAGCCAGCCATTGCGCGCGCCGAGTTCGACGTGATCCTTGACCTCGAAATCAAACGTGCGCGGAATGCCCCAGCGATGTTGCTCGACATTGTCAGCCTCATCCTTGCCAACCGGCACCGACGCATCCGGCACGTTCGGAATGCCCAGCGCGATGGATTCGATATCGACGCGCAGTTCGTCCAGTCGCGTTTCCGATGTTTTCAGCTCCTCGCCGAAACCGGCGACTTCCGCCATCACTGCGGAGACATCCTCGCCCTTGCCCTTGAGCATGCCGATCTGCTTGCTGCGGGTATTACGCAGATTCTGCAATTCCTGGGTGCGAACCTGGAGTTGCTTGCGCTCGGCTTCGAGCACCTCGATGCGTGAGACGTCGAGTTGGTAGCCACGGGTGGCGAGCAGGCGTTCGGCGAGTTCGGCGGGGTTGTTGCGCAGGAGGGCTGGCTCAAGCATGGGCGGGTCTTGCAGCGAATGAACGCGCATTATCGCCCGAGCCACCGCCCGCTGCAGATCGACGTGGCGTGTCCGTGCCAAGGCGTTGACTGCGCTATGCCAGAATGCGGCCATGGCCGAACCCAATCCCCAGCGCGACCCGCTGCGCAAATCCCTGCTGTCGCCCCGCAACCTGAAACTGCTTGCGATCGCCTTCGGCGTCGGCTTGTTGCTGTTCCTGTTCTTGTGGATGGACCAACGCAACGACACTGATTTCTTCAAGGCCACTGGATCCGGCACAAGCACGGGTGACACTGAAGCCCTGCCCGCACCGTTGCCGGCGGACGTCGCCAGCGACGACCAGAACGCCAGCGGTCTGACCCTGCCGCCTGCCGGTCAAAGCCCAAGTGCGCCTGCCAGCCAGCTGCCGCACATCATTGAACCGGCCGCGACCACTGCGTCATCAATGCCGCCTGAGGCTGCACCGGCCTCAGGCGTGCCTGCGGCGAGCGGAGACAACAGCGCCCCGGTTGCCGTCAGCCAGCCACCACCAAGCTATCCGCGCGAAGCCCTGCGGCGCGGCATCGGTGGCACGGTGCGCGTGCAGGTGACGGTCTCGCCTGATGGCAGCGTGGAACGGATGGAGCTCGCTACATCCAGCGGTGATCGCAACCTGGACCGGGCCGCGATGGAGGCTGTGCGACGCTGGCGTTTCCAGCCGGCCATGCGCAATGGCCAACCGATTTCTGCAACAGTCGTCATCCCGTTGGACTTCACACCGAACCGCTGACAGCGACGCAATCACGCACGCCAACTCAGGCGGTGCGCAACCCGAATCCCACGCCGCGCGCCAATGTGTCGAAGCCGGGGAATGAGGTTGCAACGTTGGCGACGTCGCCAATCATGACCTCGCCATCGGCCATCTGGGCGGCCACTGCGAACGCCATCGCGATGCGATGGTCGCCGTGACTATTGATGGTTTCGGCGCTACCCCGCAATGTGCCGCCATGGATCGTCGCGCCATCGGGCGTCTCATCGATGCGAATCCCCAACGCACGCAAGCCCGTCACCATCACCGCGATACGGTCGGATTCCTTGACCCGCAATTCCGCGGCCCCGCGTACCGTGGTCACACCCTGCGCACAGGCGGCGGCCACGAACAGCACCGGGAATTCATCGATCATGTCCGGCACGTGCTCTACCGGCACTTCAATGCCGTGCAACGGCGCATGGCGGACGCGCAGGTCGCAGACGGGCTCGCCACCCTGCACGTTTGACGCTTCTGCGACGATGTCGGCGCCCATCAGACGCAACACGCGCAGCAAACCGGTTCGGCGCGAATTCATGCCGACGCGCCGCAATAGCAACTCGGAACCCGGCACCAATGTGGCGGCGACCATGAAAAACGCCGCAGAAGAAAAGTCCGCCGGCACGTGCACCTCGGTGCCATGGAGTGCAGCGCCACCGTGGACCGCGGCGATGCCGGGCGCACATTCGCATGGCACGCCGAACGCGGTGAGCATGCGCTCGGTGTAATCGCGGGTCGGATGCGGTTCGGTGACGCGGGTTTCGCCATCGGCGTACAAACCCGCGAGCAGCACCGCAGATTTGAGTTGGGCACTGGCGACGGCCAGATCGACGTTCGCGCCACGCAGTGACTGACCTCCATGGATGCGCAGGGGTGCGCGGCCATCATCGGACTCGATGCGGGCGCCCATCGTCGACAGCGGATCGATGACACGTCGCATCGGTCGTTTCGCCAGCGAGGCGTCACCGATCAACGTGCTGTCGAATGCTTGCCCTGCCAGCAATCCGGTCAACAGGCGCATCGCGGTGCCGGCGTTACCGCAATCCAGCGGCTCGTTCGATGCCCGCAGGCCATGCAAGCCGACGCCATGCACGATCCGCACGCCAGCGCTTGGCGCCTCGATGCGCACACCGAGCTGGCGAAAGATAGCCGCAGTGGCGCGGGTATCTTCACCTTCGAGAAACCCTTCAATGCGGGTCACACCTTCGGCAATCGCACCCAGCATGATCGCGCGATGCGACACCGATTTGTCACCAGAAACGCTGACGTCGCCGCGCAAGGCATTACCCGGCCCGGCGATCCAGTCCGTGGTCGTTGTCACCCCAGCACCTCGTCCAGTGCCGCCAGCAAGCGCGCATTTTCGG
>JBDSGA010000022.1:0-8097 GCA_039919235.1 Thermomonas sp.
GTCCGCGCACGTGCTCGCACAGGTCGCGCACGCTGGCGTCAGGATCATCCAGCAGTCGGATGCAGGCGCTGACGATTTCGTTGAGGTTGTGCGGTGGCACATCCGTCGCCATGCCGACCGCAATGCCTGTGGTGCCGTTGAGCAGCAGATGCGGCAGCCGCGCCGGCATCCATGTGGGCTCCTGCAAGGTGCCATCAAAATTCGGCGTCCAGTCGACCGTGCCCTGGCCAAGTTCTCCAAGCAATACGTCGGCAATCGGCGACAACTTGGATTCGGTGTAGCGCATCGCTGCGAATGACTTCGGGTCATCCGTCGAGCCGAAGTTGCCCTGGCCTTCGACCAATGGATAGCGATACGAAAACGGTTGCGCCATCAACACCATCGCCTCGTAGCAGGCGCTGTCGCCGTGCGGGTGGTATTTGCCGATCACGTCGCCCACGGTGCGCGCGGATTTTTTCGGCTTCGCGCTAGCGGCCAGGCCCAGCTCGCTCATCGCAAAAATAATGCGCCGTTGTACCGGTTTCAGCCCATCGCCGATGAAGGGCAGGGCGCGGTCAAGCACCACGTACATGGAGTAATCAAGGTAGGCGCGCTCGGCGAATTCGCTGAGCGGGATCTGTTCGAAGCTGTGGAAGGCAGGGCGTACCAGGTCGTCTGTCATCCGCTCATTCTACGATGCGAGGCAATCTTTCCCGCACCCAATCCACACTCACTTGGCGTAACGCGCCGGCAGCTCCTGCACCTTGCCCTGCGGATGCGCGACGATGCGCGAGCGCAGCCATTCCGCGAACCCGGCTTCGTCCAGCGAGCCTTCGGCAAGCCGCAGCATCGCGATGTACTTGTCTTCATCGTCGGCAACCAACTCTGCGCCATTGAGCTTGATGAAGACGCGATAGGCGACGTGCGCGGTGCGTTTGTTGCCATCCACGAACGGATGGTTGCGTGCCAGCCCGAAGGCCAGGCTGGCAGCCAGGTCGGCGAGGTCCGGCGGCGGATCGCCATAGTTGTGCAGCTGTTGCGGACGCGCCAAGGCGGACTCCAGCAAGCCTTCGTCGCGCACACCGCTACCCCCGCCATGTTCGGCAAGTTGGCGGTCGTGGATGGCTAGTGCCAGCGCCCGGGTAATCCAGACAATCAAGGCCGGCCCTTACTGCGCGAGCTTGTGCAGGACCAGACGGTCCTCGCGCATGACCTGCTCGGCGACCTCCATCTGCGCCGCCAGCTCCGGATCGAATGCGGTCAGGCGGATGCCATCCGGTGTTTCCAGTGCGTACAACTCATCGCCCTTGTCCAGGCGCAGGCGGGCCAGCAATTCCTTGGGCAGGATGACGCCGGCGGAATTGCCGATGGCGGTGATCTTGAGTTTCATGGCCAGATGCCTCACTTGGAATCAACGTTATAACAAATGTTATCACGTCTGTTGCCCTCTCTGCGCATCACTTGGAATGCGCATGGCAGCTGATTGTTGGGTCCGCTGTCGTGCCAGTTCACGACGCCGTAGCCACCTGAACGCTGCCGGGATTACCAGCATCGACAGCAGCGGTGCGGTCAGCATGCCGCCGACCATCGGCGCGGCGATGCGTTGCATGACCTCGGAACCGGCGCCGCTGCCGAGCATGATCGGCAGCAGGCCGGCCAGGATCACCGCCACGGTCATCGCCTTGGGGCGAACACGTTGCAGCGCGCCTTCGCGGATCGCCACGTCCAGCGCGGCCTCGTCGGCATTCGGATCCAGCGCCAGCTGGCGGTCCCAGGCCTGCCGCAGGTACAGCAGCATGATGATGCCGAACTCCGCGGCGACGCCGGCCAGCGCGATGAAGCCGATGACGGTTGCGATGGAGATCGCATGGCCCAGCAGCCACACCAGCCACAGCCCACCGACCAACGCCAGCGGCAGGCTGAGCATGATCAGCGCGGCGTCATCGAAGCGGCCGAACACGAAATAGATCAGCAGGAACACAATCGCCAGCGTGGCCGGCACCACCAACTTCAGGCGCTCCATGGCGTGTTGCAGATACTCGAACTGGCCCGACCATGCCAACGTGTAGCCGGTGGGCAGCGTCACCTGCTTGGCGATTGCGCGTTGCAGTGCGGCAACCTGCGTGGCCAGGTCCGAGCTATCGGTATCCACATAGACATACGTGGCCAGTTGCCCGTTTTCGCTCTTGAGCATCGGCGGGCCACCGCTCAGGCCAATGTCGGCCACCTGCGATAAGGTCAGCTGGCTGCCGTTGTCGGCCACGATCGGCATCGTGCGCAACGCTGCCAATGAGTCCCTTTGATTACGCGGATAGCGCAGCACGATGGGATAGCGTTCCAATCCTTCGACGGTCTGGCCAATTGGCGCACCGCCCACGGCCATGGCGATCATTGACTGCAGGCGCGCCTGGCTCAGGCCGTAGCGCGCTGCTTGATCGCGACGGATGTGGATATCCACGTAACGCCCCCCGGCTGCGCGATCGGAGATGGCCGAAGTCACGCCGTCGACCTTGCGGGCCACGCCTTCGATCTTCGATGCCAGCCGTTCCAATTGCCGGATGTCCGGCCCCAGCACCTTGATCCCGATCGGACTCTTGATGCCGGTGGCGAGCATGTCGATGCGGTTGCGAATCGGAAACACGAACAGGTTGCTAAGTCCTGGCACCTGCACTGCGGCATCCAGTTCGGACTTGAGTTTGTCCATGGTCATGCCCGCGCGCCACTCGCTTTTCGGCTTGAAAGTGATGGTGGTTTCGAACATCGTCAGCTGCGCCGGATCGGTCGCGGTATCAGCGCGTCCGGCCTTGCCGAACACGTGATCGACCTCGGGCACGGTCTTGAGCATGCGGTCTGTCTGCTGCAACAACTGCGAAGCCTTGCCAGCCGACAACCCGGGCAGGGCGGTCGGCATGTACAAAAGCGTGCCTTCATCGAGCGGTGGCATGAATTCGCTACCCAGCCGGCTCCATGGCAGCAGCGCCGACAGCAAGGCCAGGCTCGCCACAAGTAACAACATCGTCGGTGCGCGCAGCACCCAAGCCAGCAGCGGCTGGTAGGCGGCGGTCAACACGCGGTTGATCGGGTTGGCATGCTCGGGACGAATGCGCCCGCGCACCAGATAACCCATCAGCACTGGGATCAGCGTGATCGAAAGTCCTGCCGCCGCCGCCATCGCATAGGTCTTGGTAAAGGCCAGCGGCTTGAACAGCCGGCCTTCCTGCGCGCCCAGCGCGAACACCGGCAGGAACGACAGGGTGATCACCAGAAGGCTGGCGAACAACGCCGGCCCCACTTCGGCGACTGCGGTGGCGACCAGTTGCCAACGTTCGCGCGCGTCGGGCTCCTCCCGCTCGGGGTGGGCGTGCTGCCAAGCCTCGATGTGCTTGTGGGTGTTCTCGATCATCACCACCGCCGCATCCAGCATCGCGCCGATGGCAATCGCGATCCCGCCCAGCGACATCAGGTTGGCGTTGATCCCTTGCATGCGCATCACGATGAATGCGGCCAGCACGCCCAGTGGCAGGGAGATCACCGCCACCAGCGACGAACGCAGATGCCACAGGAACAGCAGGCACACCAGTGCGACGACCAGGAATTCCTCAAGCAGCTTGTGCGTCAGGTTGTCGACCGCGGCGCGGATCAGTTGCGAACGGTCGTAGGTGGTGACGATCTCTACGCCTGCAGGCAGGCTCTTCTGCAATTCCTGCAGGCGCGCCTTGACCATGTCGATGGCGGTCAGTGCATTCTTGCCCGAACGCAGGATCACCACGCCGCCCGCGACCTCGCCTTCGCCATCCAGTTCGGCGATGCCGCGGCGCAGAGTTGGTCCGCGTCGGATCTGCGCGATGTCTCCCAGCAACACCGGCACGCCGCTGGCACCGGTGGTCACCGGTATCGATTGGAAGTCCGCGATCGAGGTCAGATAGCCGACGCTGCGCACCATGAATTCGGCTTCGCCCTGTTCGATGACCGAGCCACCGCTGGCGCCATTGGCATCGTGGATCGCATCCGCAACCTGCGCAACGCTCACGCCGCGCGCGGCCAGCGCCTGCGGATCCACCACCACCTGCCACGCCCGCACCATGCCGCCGATGCTGGCGACCTCGGCCACGTCGGGTACGGTCTTCAGCCGATAGCGCAGGAACCAGTCCTGCAGCGCGCGCAATTCGCCGAGGTCGTGCTTGCCAGTGCGGTCAACCAGTGCGTATTCGTAGATCCAGCCGACGCCGGTGGCGTCCGGCCCGAGCGCGGGATTGACCCCGTCGGGCAGCCGGTCGCGGACTTGGCTCAGGTATTCGAGCACCCGCGATCGCGCCCAATACGGATCGGTGCCGTCCTCGAAAAGTACATACACATACGAGTCGCCGAAAAACGAAAACGCTCGCACCGTGGTCGCGCCCGGCACCGACATCATCGTTGTCGCCAGCGGATAGGTGACCTGGTCCTCGACGATCTGCGGCGGCTGGCCCGGCCAGTTGGTGCGCAGGATGACCTGCGTGTCGGATAGGTCCGGCAATGCATCCAGCGACGTATGCGACAGCGAGATCACGCCGCTGATCGCAAGCGCGACCGCTGCGAGCAGCACCAGCAGCCGGTTGCGGATTGACCAATGGATGATGCGCGCGATCACGGCTGAGGCTCGGGCGGCATCGCGCCCATGTCATGACCCGCGTGCGGATCGGGTTTGGCAGCTTTAGCCGGTGCAGCCTTGGTCGACACCGCGCCGATGCCATCGCCTGCACGCGGATCGGGCGTGGCGGGTGCATCGGGGGACAGACGATCCAGTGCACCGGACAGGCTGGCTTCTGAGTCCAGCAAGAACTGCCCGGACACGACCACCCGCTCACCCCCTGACAGACCGGAGAGAATCTCGGTGCGGCCGCCTGCGGAACGCCCGGTGGTGACCCGCATCGGCTGGAAGCGACCTTCGCCGCGCGCCACGATCACCCGCGCATCGGTGCCGGTGGCGATCAGCGCTTCGTCCGGTAGCAACGGATACGACTCGCCGGCGGTTCCGGCAAACTGCAGATCAGCGAACATTCCCGGCGCCAACTGTTGCCCTGGATTGGCGAGCACGATCCGCGCCATCTGGGTGCGATTGGCTGCATCGATACTGGGAAGCAAGGCCTCGACTTGCCCCTCGAAATATTTGCCGGGAAACGCACTGACGCTGGCCTTCACGCGAGTACCAGGCAGGATGCCCGCAGCCTGCGCCTGTGGAATCGCTGCTTCCACCCACACGGTCGCTAGCCCATTGATTGTCATCAGTGGCATGCCGGCCTGCACGCGCTGGCCTTCGCGCACGTCCAACTGACTGACGATGCCATCTCTCGGCGCGCGCAGCACCACGCGCGCACTGCCAGCGCGCAGGCTGCGGATCTGGCCGTCATCCATGCCTAGCACGCGCAAGCGGTTGCGCGCCGCGCCTTGCAGCGCACGTGCGTCGGCGGAACTGGCGCGTCCCAGTGCCAGATATTCCTGCGCCGCCGTATTCCATTCCGGCGCGACTAGTTCAGCCAGCGCCTGGCCCTTGCGCACCTGTTCGAACGGTGCGCGCACATACAGTCTTTCAATCACGCCATCCACGCGTGCGCTGACCGCCACCATCGCGCGCTGGTCCCAGGCGATGCTGCCGGGCACGTGCGCGCCGGCCGACAGCGCGCCGACCTCTACGATCGCTGTGCGCATCCCCAAGTTCTGCAGCGTCGCAGCGGAAACGTTTACGTTTGCAGCATTGTCGCCAGTGCCTTGGCCGGCTTCCGGATATTTGCCGACCAGCTGCATGTCCATGAACGGCGACTTGCCCGGCTTGTCGAAGTGCTTGTCTGGCTGCATCGGGTCGTACCAGTACAGCGCCTGCGGCTGACCTATAGGCATGGTTGCGGGCGCTGCTGTGGCAGGTGCACGGCGAGTGCCAAGCCAGTAACCGCCACCAATAAGCACCAGGGCGGCCAACAGTCCACCCGCCCAAAGCAGCGGTTTCGTGTTTGAAGTGCGGCTCATGGCGTGGTCTCCGGAAGGCGGGTGCTGTGTGATATCGATGTCGTGTCGATGCTGGGTAGCAGGTAGGCGAGTTCCGCCCAAGCCTGGCCCCATTCGCCGAGCAGCGTGGCGTAGTCGATGCGGGCGTCGATCTCGTCGCGTCGCGCATCCAGCCATGGCTGCAAGGCCGCGCCCCCGGAATAAGCGGCCAGCGCAATTCGACTGCGGTCATGCACCAGCGGCAGCAGAGTGTCGCGGGTGCGCGCGACTTGCGTGCCCAGTCCTTGCCAGCGTGCGAACGTCTTGCGCACGCTTTCGGCCTGCATGCGCCGCGCGTCCTCGCGACTGGCGCGAACTGACGCAAGATCGGCGCTGCGTGCGCTGATGCCGCGGTCCTGGCGGTTGCCGGGAAACAGCGGCAGGCCAACCCCGACTTCCAGCCAGACCACGTTGGAGCCACCACCGCCACGCTTGGCGACGCCGCCACCCACGCTCCAGTCGGGCCGTTTTTCGGCGCGCGCGAGTGCCACCGCGGCATCCGCAGAAGCTTCGCGTGCATCCCAGGCCAGCAGCGGACCTTGCTGGTCCAGGCGTGCCAGCATCCGCGCTTCGGGGGTCGGTGCGCTGGAAAAATCCGGCGATGCATCTGCTGCATCAACCGCCGCATCGCCCAGCCAGCGCTGCAGTCCGGCACGCGCCTGCGCGATGCGCGCACCGGCGTCATCAATGCGGTTCTGCAAGGCCAGTTCGCTGGCGCGCGTTGCCAAGGCGTCGCCCGCGTTGCCGCCGCCGGCCAGCCGCGCACGGGTGGCACGCACCGCCAGTGCGGTCTGTTCGTGCAGGTCCTGCAATAGCTCGCGCTCGTGTTGCGCGGCCCACAGCTCCACCCACGCCTTGGCTGTTGCCCGCTGCACATCGAGCGTGGTGCTCACGGCGTCGGCGTCGGCCTGGTCGAGCAAAGCGCTCGCCAATTCGCGGCGCGCGTTGCGCTTGGCCCGCGATGGCAAGGCTTGGCTGATGCCGATGCGTTGCATGGTCATCCGGTCCCGGTTGAGGGAGTAGGCGTCGGGCCCGCCGATCGGAAAATTCTGCACACCCACGACAAGCGTGGGATCCGGCAGCGCACCGGCTCGGGCGAGTTCCTCCGATCGTGCCTGGCGTGTGGCATCGCGCGCCAGCAGGATCGGCGCGCGTTGGGTGGCTGCAGCCACCGCATCCTGTAGCGACATTGCCTGCGCAACAGCGATGTCCGGCGCAAGCACGACCAACATCAGGAATGTCATCGCGGTCTTGCGCGCCGCGCGCGCTGTCGATGGCGAGCGCGGGCAAAAATTTGAAACGTCCATGGCAACTCCAGACCAACCACACACAGGCACGAAAACATCACCGCTGCAGCGCAGGGTGTGCGGTGCAGGACGATGAATGACGGTGTGAAACGGGGGTCTAGATCAGCAGGCGGCAGTAGCGCAGGCGCGGCGGTGGATCCGAGCGTGTGAATACCTCGCCGGATCCATAATCGCAGCTTTGGGTGGCAGGCGCCAGCGCGAGTGCATGCAACAGCGGCGGCAACGCCAGTGCCGGTATCGATGGAATGCTCGAGGTGCTGGCCGAGGTGGGATCAGGCGCGCAGTGCTTCTCGCATAACGCGTCGATGCCGGGCGCGGGATGTTCGGCGGCCATCATGGCTTGGCAATCCGGCGTCATCGCCGCCGACATCGATACCGATGCAGCTGCGGCTGGCACCAGCGGCATCGTGCAGGCCAGCGCCGACATCACCACCTGCTGCAACAGCAGGCAAGCGGTCACCAGCAGCACGATCACGGAACGCTGGCGACGGGAACGGGGCATGTCGGGAATCTAGGCGCCGGTTGGGGAATTGGCAAGCAGGGTGGCCATCACGGCAGCATCAGGACGCAGGCGGGTGCTTGTGGCCATCGCTGGCATCGTGCACAGGTGCGGGTGTCGAGTCGGTTGCGCCGTCGGCGTCATGCGCGTGGTGATCGGCAGCTCCGGCGTCATCATGGTGTGGTGCTTCGGCTTCGTTGTGATGATGACTGGGCATGCCCTCGTCATCGTCGTGATGGTCCCCCGATTCGACACCCGATTCGCCACCGCCATGCGAATGCCCGCCACTGC
>JBDSGA010000023.1:0-5807 GCA_039919235.1 Thermomonas sp.
GCGGGTGTTCATCTCGATGAAGTAGAACTGGCCATCCTCGTACAGGAACTCGAAGGTGCCCGCGCCGCGATAACCGATGCGGACGCAGGCCTCGACGCAGACCTTGCCAATCGCCGCGCGTTGTTCCGCACTGATCCCGGGCGCAGGCGCTTCCTCGACGACTTTCTGGTGGCGGCGTTGCAGTGAACAGTCGCGCTCGCCGAGGTGGATCGCGTTGCCCTGGCCATCGGCGAGCACCTGGATCTCCACGTGGCGCGGGTTCTCAAGGAACTTCTCCATGTAGACCATGTCGTTGCTGAAGGCAGCCTTGGCTTCGGACTTGGTAGTCGCGATCGCATTGGCCAGCGCGGCCTCGGTATTGACCACGCGCATGCCACGCCCGCCACCACCGCCGGCCGCCTTGACGATCACCGGATAGCCGATCTCGCCGGCGATGCGGTTGTTGGTCGCGGCGTCATCGCCCAACGGACCGCCACTGCCAGGCACGCAGGGCACGCCCGCGGCCTTCATTGCGCGGATCGCTTCGACCTTGTCGCCCATCAACCGAATGGTGTCGGGCTTGGGGCCGATGAACACGAAGCCGGATTGCTCGACCCGCTCCGCGAAATTGGCGTTTTCTGAAAGGAAGCCATAACCGGGATGGATGGCCTGCGCGTCGGTGACCTCGGCAGCGGCAATGATCGACGCCATGTTGAGGTAGCTGTCGGACGATGGCGCAGGACCAATGCAGACGGATTCATCCGCCATCGCCACGTGCTTGAGGTTGCGGTCGACTGTGGAATGCACGGCTACCGTGCGGATGCCGAGCGCGTGGCAGGCACGCAGGATGCGCAGCGCGATCTCGCCCCGGTTGGCAATGACGACTTTATCCAGCATCGTCGATCAGCCGATGACGAAGAGTGGCTGGTCGAATTCGACCGGCTGCCCGCTCTCGCACTGGATCGCCAGCACGGTGCCCGACACCTCGGCTTCGATCGGGTTGAACATCTTCATCGCCTCGATGATGCCGAGTGTTTCGCCGGCCTTGACCGCCTGGCCAATGCTGACGAACGAGGGTTTCTCCGGCGACGGGCTGGCATAGAAGGTGCCGACCATCGGCGCGCGCACCACATGACCCGCCGGCAATTCGCTGCCCACCGGCTTGTGGATGCCACCCGTGGCGGCATCGACCGGGGAGTGCATCGGCATGACCGGGGCGCTCGGCGCCTGCGCCACCGGCGCGGCGTACTGCATGGGCGCGGCCTGCATCACCGCACCGCGGGGCACGCGTGCCAGACGCACGGATTCCTCGCCTTCCTTGATCTCGATTTCGGACAGATTGGATTCTTCCAGCAGGTCGATCAGCTTCTTGATCTTGCGCAGGTCCATAGGATTCTCTAGTGGCTTCCTGTTGGCCTTGCACACCCTGCGGGTGCCGCGGCGGAACAGGGCTGGGGTGAATGTGAGCTAGCCGAGTCGCGCAATCGCGGCGTCGAGGGCGTAGCGATAGGAGTCAGTGCCAAAACCGCAGACCACGCCGACGGCCAGGTCGCTGAAATAACTCAGGCGCCGGAAGTCTTCGCGGGTGTGCGGGTTGGACAGGTGGATTTCGATGAACGGAATCGCGACCGCCGCCAGCGCATCACGCAAGGCCACCGATGTATGGGTGAAGGCGGCCGGGTTGAACAGGATGAAAGCGGTGCCATCCGTGCGCGCGGCATGGATGCGCTCGATCAGCAGGTGTTCCGCGTTGGCCTGGTAGTCGTGCAGCTGGTGTCCCGCAGCCATGGCCTGCGTTCGCAGGCCATCATTGAGCTGGGGCAAGGTGACATAGCCATAAATCTCAGGCTCGCGGGTGCCGAGCAAGTCGAGGTTGGGGCCATGCAGGACGAGCAATTGCGCCATCGTTCACGGGAACTCAGAAAACAGGCGGGCAGTGTCCCGCAAGCTGGCGATGCTGTCCAGTTCGCCGAAGTTCAGCCGCTTTGCGAAACTTTAAACACTTGTTTGAGTTGGCGCTCTAATCCGTAGTCGCCCATTCGGTGATCTCTTTACCAGACTCGAAGGGGCCGATCCGGGTTTTCTGCAAGCGACCCTTGGCGTCGATCAGTACCGTGTAGGGCAAGACGCCGGCAGGATTGCCTAGCCGCACGCCAGCATCCGCAGTGCCTGGCGCATCCACCAAGCTGGGATAGTTGATGGCGTGCGCGTGCAGGAATTCATTCACTGCGGCGGCGTCATCCAGGGCGATGCCGACCACCCGAACGCCTGTACTCCCTTGTTCGCCGACGAATGCCTGCAGTTCCGGCATTTCCTTCAGGCAGGGCGCGCACCAGGTCGCCCACAGGTTGATCAAGGTTGGCCGCCCGACCCATGAGCCAGGAAATGTGACTTTGGTGCCGGTACTGTCAGCCAACGTCATTGTCGGCACGATGTCGCCTCGTTTGGCGACGATCACCCCCACAGGTACATCTGGGGCACGCGCATCCAGCACTGCACCCAGCACCCGCTGGCCGGGCTCGGTGCTGGCAAGCCGGGTGGCAAGGGTGGGATCGAAGAACAGGCTCGCGCCGGCGCCAGCGAGTGCGGCGACCCCAGCGATAAGCAGGATGCGCAGGTTGGCGCTGCCAGCGGCGTTGCGTGTCACGGCGCGCCTGTGCTGGCCTGCTTGAGTGCATCCGCAACGAGGCTGGATGTAACGATCACCGGCAATACCGTGCCCTCGCTGCCATCGTGCGGATAGACCACGTAAAGCGGCACGCCGACGGCCTTGTGCGCTTGCAGGTAGGCGGTGATGGCCGGATCGACGTCCGTGTAGTCGCCCGTCATGTAAACGGCATTCGCAGCCTGCATCGCCGCGCGGAAGCCGTCGCGTGCGAACACGGCTTTTTCGTTGGCCTTGCAGCTCACGCACCAGTCGGCGGTCATGTTGACGAAGACCACGCGTCCTTCAGCGCGGAGTCGGGTCAGGCGTTGTTCGGAATAGATGACGTGCTCGATGCCATCGCTGCTAGACGTTGCAGCCGACGCTGCCGTCTTCGGCAACTGATGCAACATCGCCAATGGCCACGCGGTGCCGAGCACGCCAAGCAATGCTAGTGCCAGCCAGCCACGGCCGCGACCACTGCGCGCCTGCGTCCACGCCCACGCGGCCAATGCCAAGGCGATGGCTGACGCCAGCCACAGCCCGACCGCATCGGCGCCACGTTGATTAGCCAGCACCCAGACCAGCCATGCCGCCGTGGCATACAGCGGGAACGCCAGCAGTTGCTTGAAGGTGTCCATCCACGCGCCGGGTTTGGGCAGCAAGCGCGCGAAGGCCGGCACGAAGCCGATCAGCAGGAACGGCAACGCCAGGCCCAAGCCCAGCATCGCGAAGACCAACAATCCGCCCAGCGCCGGACCGGTGAACGCATACGCCAGCGCTGCGCCCATGAATGGCGCCGTGCAGGGCGTGGCCAACACCACCGCGAGCACGCCGGTGAAGAAGTCGCCACGGGCGCCGCTCGCCTGCATCAGCGCGCCGCCGCGTTGGCCGATGCCGACATTGGCGTACCACAGGCCCGAAAGGCTCAGGCCCAGTGCGAACACCACCAGCGCGAGTCCCGCCACGACCAGTGGCTGTTGCAACTGGAAGCCCCAGCCTAGTGCCAGCCCGGCCTTGCGCAACGCCAGCGCGAGCGCGCCCAGCGCGACGAAGCTGAGCAGCACGCCCGCCGTGTACCAAAGCGCATGACGACGCGCGCTGTGCCGGTTCTCGCCGCTTTGGGCGACAGACAGTACCTTCAGCGAGAGCACCGGTAACACGCAAGGCATCAGGTTGAGGATCAAGCCGCCGAGCAGGGCCAGTAGTAACGACGCCAACAGGCCGGGCGACGCAGTGGTGGGCGGTGGCGTACGGGCGGTGTTGATGGTGGTTCCGTTCGTGGTCCCAATCACATCGGAGGTGCTTGGCGACGTGCTTTCTGGCGACGAGGTGATGGTTGCGCCCGGATCTGCCGAAGATGGCGATGTGGCACTCGCATTAGCTGCGGCGGTCACGTCTGCGATCGGGGTCAGCGTGCCGGCTGGCAGCGAGATTGGAAGTCGCCGCGTCATCGGCGGATAGCAGATGCCGTCGGTCTGGCAGCCTTGCAAGCCCACGATCACGCTGCCTTTCGCCGCAGCGGTTTGGGTGCGGGTGACCGGAACGGTGATCTCGACCTGGCCGAAATACACCGCGACGTCGCCGAAATGCTCATCGCGATGCGAGGTGGCCTTGGGCAGTTTCGAGGTGGGCGGCAATGCTGCCGACACACCGCTACCGGCATCGAGCTTCACCGAGAGCTTGTCGCGATACAGGTAATAGCCCGCTGCCGGGGTCAGCCGCAGCAGGATGCTGTTGCCACCACCGGCGATGGCCTCGACCGTGAAGGCGCGTTCTTCCGGCAGCGGCGCCGCATCTATCCCGGCCGTGCTCGATCCGTTGCCAATGCCGAACAACCCGCCACCGCGTTGCGGCAGGCCGCCCAGTCCGGCATCACCGGCCGCCTCCGCAGGCAGCGCGATGCGCAAGGTGCGGGTTTGCGGCGGGTAGCAGACGCCTGCATCGGCGCAGCCTTGGTACTTGATGGTCAGGGTGGTGGTGCCAGCACCTGCGGTGGCGGTGCCGGTCAGCACGCCGGTCAGCGAACCGCGATAGGTTTCGACATCCCCGAAGAATTCGTCGTGGTGCTTGTCGCCGGCAGGCAGGCTGAGGCTGGCGCCGGTGAAGGCGGCATCGGCCTTGACTGAGGTGCGGTGGCGATACAGGTAATAGCCGTCGGCGATCTTCCACTGGACTTCGATGCGGTCGCGCGACACCGCCTTGGCCGACGGGATGAAGACCTGATCGACCGGCGGCAGGTCGACGCCCGCCGCAAATACCGAGGTGCTTGCTGGCAGGCAAAGCGCTAGCGCGAGCGTTGATAACCAGCGACGGGTATTGGCAAACGACATCGGCGATCAATCCTGGCGGTGAGTCTGGTCTGGTCGGGTCTGTGCCGCGACCCAGAGCAGGTAGTCGGGATGGCCGAAGTCGGTTTCGACCGCAATCAGCTCCGGCAGTTCATACGGGTGCGACGCGAGCAGCCGCGGTTGCAAATCATCTGCGCTCACCCACATAGGGTACGGCAGTGGGCGAATTGCGTTACGTCGAGGCGCCTCCCCTTGAAAGGGCCAAGCCCTCCCCCATCTCAGGGACATCCGGGTTCGCCCGGTTTTCATGTCCGCACATTGGCACTCGGCACCTCCGACTGCTAAAATAAGCGGGTTTTCCCACTTCAATCAAGCACTTGTGAGGTTGTCATGTCAAATATCAAGCCGTTGTATGACCGTGTGGTCATCAAGCGCATGGAAGAAGAGAAGTTGTCCGCCGGCGGGATCGTGATCCCGGATTCGGCCACCGAAAAGCCGATCAAGGGCGAAGTCATCGCCGTGGGCGCCGGCAAGGTGTTCGACAACGGCCAGCTGCGCGCGCCGCAGGTCAAGGTCGGTGATCAGGTCCTGTTCGGCAAGTACAGCGGCACGGAAGTGAAGCTGGACGGCGTCGACCTGCTGGTCGTGAAGGAAGACGACATCTTCGCGATCCTCTGATCGCGCATCGTTTTCGGCAGGTCGGATTCCGACCTGCCACTGAAACATCCCCATTCAATTCGGCGGGTTGAAACCCGCTTAAACATTTCGAGGAAATAACCAATGGCTGCCAAGGACATTCGTTTCGGCGAAGACGCGCGCTCCAAGATGGTGCGCGGCGTCAACGTGCTCGCCAATGCCGTCAAGGCAACACTCGGCCCGAAGGGCCGCAACGT
>JBDSGA010000024.1:0-9219 GCA_039919235.1 Thermomonas sp.
AGGTGTGTGCGGCAGGCAAGCCCGTGAACATCAAGAAAGGCCAGTTCCTGTCGCCGTGGGACATGAAGCCCGTGGTCGAGAAAGCGAAGTCCACCGGCAACCACGACATCATGGTCTGCGAGCGCGGTGCCAGCTTCGGTTACAACAATCTTGTTTCCGACATGCGCAGCCTTGCGGTGATGCGCGACACCGGCTGTCCGGTGGTGTTCGATGCCACTCATTCGGTGCAGTTGCCGGGCGGGCAGGGCGGGACCAGCGGCGGCCAGCGCGAGTTCGTGCCGGTGCTGGCACGCGCGGCGGTGGCGGTGGGTGTGTCCGGTATCTTCATGGAAACTCATCCCGACCCCAGCAAGGCGCTCTCCGATGGCCCGAATGCATGGCCACTAGACAAGATGCGCGCGCTGCTGGAAACCCTGCTGGAACTCGATGCTGCGACCAAGCGCAATGGCTTCCTTGAAGCTAGTCTCTGAAAATCAAACAAACTAAAGGCCTCACGAACACCACATGACCAAGATCAGCCACGTCCACGCCCGCGAAATCCTCGACAGCCGCGGCAACCCCACGCTGGAAGCGGAGATCACCCTGTCCGACGGCAGCTTCGGTCGCGCCTTGGTGCCTTCAGGCGCATCGACTGGCAGCCGGGAAGCGGTGGAGCTACGCGATGGCGACAAGACGCGTTATCTCGGCAAGGGCGTGCTGAAGGCCGTGGCGAATGTCAATGGGGCCATCGCCAACATGCTGGAGGGATTCGACGCAGGCGACCAGGCTGAACTGGATCGCCGCCTGATCGACCTCGACGGCACTGAAAACAAAGCGCGCCTCGGCGCGAATGCATTGTTGGCGGTGTCGCTTGCGAACGCGCATGCGCTGGCCGCTTCGAAGAAGATGCCGCTGTGGCAGCACTTGGCCAACGGCGGGGATGTCAGCTTGCCGGTGCCGATGATGAATATCATCAATGGCGGCGCGCATGCCGACAACAACGTCGACTTGCAGGAGTTCATGGTGTTGCCGGTCGGTTTCGATTCGTTCTCCGAAGCCTTGCGTGCAGGCACCGAAATTTTCCACTCGCTGAAGTCGGTATTGAAGGGCCACGGCCTGAGTACCGCGGTCGGCGACGAAGGCGGTTTCGCGCCGGACCTGCGCAGCAATGTGGAAGCGCTCGATACGATTCTGGAAGCGATTGGCAAGGCCGGCTACAAGGCTGGCGAAGACGTGCTGCTAGGCTTGGACGTGGCCTCCAGCGAATTTTACGAGAACGGCAAGTACAACCTGACTGGCGAAGGCAAGCGCCTGACCAGCGAGCAGTTCGTCGATTTCCTCGCCAACTGGGCAGCCGAGTACCCGATCATCAGTATTGAAGATGGCATGGATGAAGCCGATAGCGATGGCTGGAAGCTGTTGACCGACCGGCTTGGCAGCAAGATCCAGTTGGTCGGTGACGACAACTTCGTGACCAACCCCAGGATCTTCAAACAGGGCATCGAGCGCGGTATTGCGAATGCGATCCTGGTCAAGGTCAACCAGATCGGCACCCTGACCGAGACGCTGGAAACCATCGCGATGGCGAATGCAGCGAATTACGCCGCAGTCGTTTCACACCGTTCCGGCGAAACCGAAGATACCACGATCGCCGACATCGCGGTTGCGACTACTGCGACCCAGATCAAGACCGGCTCGCTGTGCCGCTCCGACCGCGTGGCCAAGTACAACCAGTTGTTGCGCATCGAGGAGATGCTGGGCAGTGCCGCGCGTTATGCCGGACGCGATGCGTTCGTGTCGTTGGCGCGCTGACGCAGCCACGTCATCGTGAAGGCCACTCTCCTGCTGGTGTTGTTGCTCGCCGCATTGCTTGCAGGCCTGCAATACACGATGTGGTTCGGCACGGGCGGTAGCGATGAGGTCGCAGAGCTTACTGCGCAGGTCGAACATCAGCGCGCGGAGAACTTGCAGCTGCAACAGCGCAACGAAGCGCTGGTCGCTGAGGTCGATGACCTGAAATCCGGCGGTGCTGCGGTCGAGGAGCGTGCGCGCAGTGAGCTGGGCATGGTCAAGCCGGGCGAAACGTTTTATCGCGTGATCGACAATGCACCGCCACGTATTGCCTCCGAGCCGGCGCAATGACCTGGGCGCTGGTGCCCGCCGCCGGCAGCGGGCGTCGATTTGGCGCAGAGATTCCCAAGCAGTACCTGCGGGTGGCCGGCAAACCGCTGATCGAACACGCGCTGGATGCGCTGCTCTCGCACCACGCCATCGATGGCGCGGTCGTGGCCTTGGCTGCGGATGACCTACATTGGCCCGGCTGGACCAGCTTGCATGGCAAACTGGTGCTGACTTGTGTCGGCGGCGACGAACGTGCGGATTCCGTGCTGGCGGCGCTGCATGCGTTGCCTGACGACGTCGCGGCCGATGAGCTTGTGCTGGTTCACGATGCCGCGCGCCCGAATGTGGGTGCAGACGATATTTCTCGGTTGATCGCGGCCGCACTGGCGCATGCCGACGGCGCGATCTTGGCGGCTCCAGTGCGCGATACGCTCAAGCGCATGGATGCGATTGGCAGCATTGACCGCACGGAACCGCGCGACAGCATCTGGCGCGCACTGACGCCGCAGGCATTCCGTCGCGACCTCCTGGTGCGTGCGCTGGAAGCAGCGCGCACGGACAGCGTTGCGGTCACTGACGATGCACAGGCGGTCGAACGCCTTGGCCTGCATCCGCGCTTGGTCGAAGGTCGCGAAGACAATTTGAAAGTCACCACGCCGGCCAATCTGGCCCTCGCCGAATTCCTGCTGGCAAGGACGTCATGACCAACATTCGGATCGGCCAAGGCTATGACGTGCATGCCTTCGGCGATGGTGACCACGTGATGATCGGCGGCGTGCGCGTGCCGCATGATCGTGGCCTGCTGGCGCACAGCGATGGTGACGTCGTATTGCATGCCTTGTGCGATGCGATACTCGGCGCGCTCGCGCTTGGTGACATCGGCCGGCATTTCCCGCCGTCCGACCCGCAGTGGAAAGACGCGGACAGCCGCACGTTCCTGCGTCATTGCAATGCGCTGATACGTGATCGCGGCTGGCATGTTGGCAATACCGACATCACCGTGATCTGCGAACGGCCCAAGGTCGGGCCGCATGCGCAGGCCATGCGCGAAGCAATTGCCAATGACCTCGGTATCGACGTGGATGCCGTGAGCATCAAGGCGACCACCACCGAGACGCTCGGCTTCACTGGCCGGGGTGAGGGTATTGCCGCGCAGGCGGTATGCCTGTTGTTGCGCAATGACTGAGACGGGTCTTGCCCATGCACACGGCGCGCCTGTGCTGGAAGCGCGCATTCGCACCACGGCAGACGATTTTCGGGTAGACGAGATTCCTGCGTTCGATGCAAGCGGCGCGGGCGAACACCTGCTGCTGACGGTCGAGAAGCGCGGCATGAATACCTCGTTCGCGGCCAAGCGCATCGCCCAGTGGGCTGGCGTGCCAGACTCCGCCATCGGCACTGCCGGCATGAAGGACCGTCATGCGGTCACCGTGCAGCGCTTCAGCGTGTGGTTGCCCAAACGCGTCGCGCCGGACATCGACACATTGCACTCAGTCGAACTGCGCGTGCTCGAACATGCGTGGCATGCGCGCAAATTGCCGCGTGGCGCATTGGCGGGTAACCGGTTCGTGCTGGTGCTTCGCAACGTCGTTGGCGACCGCGCGGCAATTGATGCCCGCCTGCAGGCGATTGCAGCGCGCGGCGTTCCCAATTATTTCGGTGAACAGCGCTTCGGACGTGGGGGCGGCAACGTCGCCACGGCGCTCGGTATGTTCGCCGGCCGCCGGGTCAAGCGCGAAGAGCGCTCGATGTTGTTGTCGGCCGCACGTTCGGAATTGTTCAACCGGGTGCTGACAACGCGCGTGGTTGCAGGCAGTTGGGATGGCGGGCTTGAGGGGGAGGTATGGGTGCTCAACGGCAGCCGCAGCGTGTTCGGACCTGAACCCTTCAATGAAGCGTTGCATGCGCGCCTTGCGGAATTCGATATCCATCCAAGCGGTCCGCTCTGGGGTGAAGGCGAGTTGCGCAGTCTGGGCGAGGCCGCAGCCTGCGAGTTGACTGCGCTGGAAGGGGACACTGCGCTGCGTTTGCGCAACGGCTTGGAACAAGCACGGTTGTCACAGGAGCGGCGTGCGCTGCGCATGCGGCCGGGGGCGCTGTCGTGGGAATGGCTGGAAGATGACGTGCTCGAACTTCAGTTCGAGCTGGCACCGGGGTGCTACGCAACCACGGTGCTGCGCGAGCTCGGTCACATGGTCGACGCAGCTGCCGTCATCGCGAACTCAGCGCCGCTCGAGTAGCACCAAGACCGCGCCGGTGCCGCCTTGCGCTGGTGGCGGCGAATGGAACGCGAGCACATCCGCGCGATGGCGCAGGATGCGGTCCACCAGGTTCTTCAGTACTGGCAAGCGTTCCTCAGAATTGCGCCCCTTGCCATGGACGATGCGCACGCAGCCCAATCCGTGGGTACGGCAGTCGCGCAGGAACTCGCGCAACATCGTTTCCGCAATTCGCGCCGGCAGGCCATGCAGGTCGAGTTCTTCCTGCGCCGAATATTCGCCGCGGGCAAGTCGCTTCAGCAACATCGGTGCGACCTCTTCGCGGCGATAGGACAGCACGTCACCGGATTCCAGTGATGCGATCACCACGTGGCGGAATTCCTCGCGGGCAGCGTCTTCGTCGCGGCGCGCCATCTTCGCCGAGGGCTTGGGCTTGGGCGCGGCGGGTAGCGGCGGCGCGGCTGGCAGTTCGCGCACCTTGCCGCGATGAGCGCCAATCGCCTCGCGGAACAGGCTGGCATCGTCGCGGTCATCATTGTCTGGCGGGGCCTTGCGCATTGGCTCAGGGTAGCGCAGGCCGAAGCTGGCATCGGCATCCGTTATCATGGCCGCATGCAGAAATTCTTGAAGTCGTAAGCCGCGATGCGGGTACTTGTCAGCAACGACGACGGCGTCGATGCCCCCGGCATTCGCGCGCTTGCAGAGGGCCTGCGCCAGGCCGGTCACGAGGTGCTGGTAGTGGCGCCGGACCGCGACCGCAGCGGCGCCAGCAATTCACTCACCCTGGATGCACCAATCCGGGTGGTTCGCCTGGATGCGCAGACCTGGAAGGTGTTCGGCACGCCCACCGATTGCGTGCACGTCGCGATCAGCGGGATGCTGGAGCTTGAGCCGGACATTGTGGTGTCTGGCATCAACAACACCGCCAACCTCGGCGACGACGTGATTTATTCCGGCACGGTGGCGGCGGCGATGGAAGGCCGCTTCCTCGGGCTGCCTGCCGTGGCGATGTCGCTGGTGACCAGCGACCACAAGGGCCAGCATTACGAAACGGCCGCACGCGCGGCAGTGGAAATCATCGCGCGGCTGAAGGCTGAGCCGCTACCGGCCGACACCATTCTCAACGTGAACGTACCCGACTTGCCGTGGAATGAAATCCGCGGATTCCAAACTGGACGGCTGGGCAACCGCCATCGCGCCGAGGCGTGCACGCCGCAAAAAGATCCCCGTGGTCGCCAGTGGTGGTGGATCGGTGCGGCTGGCCCCGAACATGATGCTGGTCCTGGCACCGATTTCCAGTCAGTACGCGATGGCTGTATCGCGATCACCCCGATCCACGTCGACCTGACCCGATACCAGGCGCTGGAACAGGTGGCGAGCTGGGTCGATGGCCTGGCCTCGACGCTGCAGTCGGCGCAAGCGGAGCAGGCATCGTGATCTCGCGCTTGCGCCTGCAGGCGGCGGATGTCGGCGTGGGCATGACCAGCCAGCGTGTGCGCGACCGGCTGATCGAACGCCTCCGAAGCAATGGCATCGACGATGAGCGCGTGCTCAACGTGATCCGCACCGTGCCGCGCCATCAGTTCGTGGAAGAGGCCTTCGCGATGCGTGCCTACGAAGACAACGCGCTGCCGATCGGCCACGGCCAGACGATCTCGCAGCCGTGGGTGGTGGCGCGGATGACCGCGGCGCTGCTGGAGCACGGCATGCCCAAGCGCGTGCTGGAGATCGGTACCGGTTCCGGCTACCAAGCGGCGATCCTCGCCGCGCTCGGCATTGAAGTGTTCACCGTGGAGCGCATCGGCGACTTGTTGCGGATCGCCCGCAAGCGCTTCCGCACGCTGGGTCTGCATGTGCGCAGCAAGCACGATGACGGGCGCATTGGCTGGCCAGAGGAAGCACCGTTTGACGGCATCATTGTCACCGCGGCCGCGCCGGCCTTGGTCGATGCATTGACCGCGCAACTCGCCTGCGGCGGGACGCTGGTGGCGCCTGTGGGCAGTGCGGCGGAGCAGTCGCTGTTGTGCCTGCGCAAGGACGCTGATGGCGTCATCGAACAGCGCGACCTCGCACCGGTGGTGTTCGTGCCGTTGCTGTCCGGGCTGGTGGATCAATGAAGCTGTTCGGGCCGCTGTACGAGCGCGCACTGGTGTGGTCAAAGCATCCTAAAGCGCCGGCGCTGCTGACCGGGCTGAGTTTTGCCGAGGCGATCGTGTTTCCGGTGATGCCGGAAGTGATGCTGGCGCCGATGTGCTTGGCACAGCCCAAGCGCGGCTTCTGGTTCGCGACGTTGAGCCTGGCTGGCTCGCTGGTGGGCGCGGTGATCGGTTACCTGCTGGGGCATTACGCGTTTGAGTTGGTCAGGCCATTGCTCGAGGACCTGGGCTGGCTGGCGCGGATCGACGCGCAAGTCGCATCGTTGCGAGAGGTCTTGGCGCAATCGCCCTGGAAGGCGTTCTGGCTGTTGGTGATTGCAGGATTCACGCCGATCCCGTTGAAGATCTTCACCTGGGCATCCGGGATC
Organism: Thermomonas sp.; assembly: GCA_039919235.1. Taxonomy (GTDB): domain Bacteria; phylum Pseudomonadota; class Gammaproteobacteria; order Xanthomonadales; family Xanthomonadaceae; genus Thermomonas. The sequence continues at coordinate 6,844 of JBDSGA010000024.1, forward strand.
GTCGGGGTGCCGATGCTGCCGTTCCTGACCAGCATGTTCGTGGGTCGCGGCAAGCGCGTGTTCCTGGTCGCGCTGGCCATCCGCTTCGGCGGTGAGCGCGCGGAAAAAGCGCTGCATCGCTACATCGAACCGATTGGCTGGTCGGCGCTGGCGCTGCTTGCCGGGCTGATCGGTTGGTTCCTGTTGCGGGGACATGGGGCATAGTGTCAGCCATGCGACTGAACCAGACCCTCCTTGTGTTGGCCACGCTCGCCTTGCTTGCCGGCTGCGGTCGCAGCCATGTGGTGCGCGAACCGGTCCGCGGTAGTCGCATTGCGTCGAGCGAACATCCGATCAAGGTGTCCGAGCCAAAATATGGCGCGACCGTGGTCGTGCAGCGTGGCCAGAATGTGTACCGCATCGCCACCGAGAACGGCCTGACTGCGCTCGACCTTGCGATCTGGAACGACATTGGTTCGCCTTACACGATCCATCCGGGCCAGCGCTTGCGGTTGTATCCCGGCGGGCAAACCGGTGTTGCGGTGAAACCCGTCGCGTCTGTCGCCCGGTCGTCGGCAACAGCGCCAACGCGCCCCGCGGCACCCTCTGTGGTGGTGCCCGCTGCCAGCAATATCGCGTGGCGTTGGCCGGCCGATGGAGCGGTGGTCGAGAGCTTCGCCAGCGGCGACCCGACCCGTCAGGGCGTGGATATCGCCGGCAAGGGTGGGCAACCGGTACGCGCCGCATCCGACGGCATCGTGGTGTATTCCGGGTCGGGATTGGTGGGCTACGGTGAACTCGTGATCGTCAAGCACAACGACCAGTGGCTTTCAGCCTATGGCCACAATCGCGCGCGGCTGGTCAATGAGGGCCAGGTCGTGAAAGCCGGCCAGCAGATCGCGGAGATGGGCCGTAGCGGGGCTTCGCGCGACATGCTGCATTTCGAAGTGCGCTACAACGGCAAGCCGGTCGATCCGCAGTTGTACTTGCCGAAGCGATAAGTACCGAATATGCGAAAACACCGGCATTCGCCGATGTTTCGACGTATCCCGCAATCACGGGATGGCGAACACGAACCCCGCCACCACCCGCCGCCCTTCGCCGGCCAGCACACTGTAGGTGCGCGCAGCCGCGGCATTGGTCATGACTTCAATGCCGATGCCGCGTTGCAGGCAGCACGCCATCACTGCGGCGGGCGGGAATGTCTGGGTTGCGCCGCTACCGAGCACCAGCACTTCAGGCTCCAGTGCGAGCAACGCGTCGAGATCGGCAGGTTGCATCGTGCCGACATCGCTCACGGGCCAGTCCTCGGCGAGTGTATTCGGCGAGACCACGAAGCTGCGGGTCAGCCGCTGGTCATTGACCAAGGCCGTGACGCCATCGGCGCCGCGCAGGAAATAGCGGTAATCCGGGCGTTCAAGATTCAGTTGCATTGGTGGTAGCCCTCAACGCACGGCATCTGCGGAGCAGCGTCCGTCTATGGATCAGGCGCGCGGCAGGACGATGTGGCGCTTGTCCGTCGAAGGCCGGTAGAACACTGCGACATGGCCGATGCGCTGCACCAGTGCAGCGCCGGTGCGCTTGACGAGATCGCCGATCATGGCGTCGCGCAGGTCTCGGTCATCGGCCACGACCTTGATCTTGATCAGTTCATGGTGCTCCAGCGCGGCCTCCACCTCGGCGGCCAATGCATCGGTAATGCCCTTGCCGCCCACCTGCAGCATCGCTTTCAGATCATGTGCCTGGCCGCGCAGGAAACGCGCTTGGGTATTGCTGAGGGTGGTGGTCATACAGGCAATCAATGGGGCGCTGGGAGAGGCGCAGGGTATCATGGCGGCCCGTATGCCCCGGCCTTCGATGCCCATGGCCACCCGCAGACATGCCTTCAAGAAGTAAGTCGAGCCAACGCTGGCTCAAGGAACACTTTTCCGATCCCTACGTGAAGAAGGCGCAGGCCGAAGGGTTGCGCTCGCGCGCCGTGTACAAGCTGGAGGAAGTGGTCGAACGCGATCGCCTGCTCAAGCCGGGCATGGTGGTGGTGGATCTGGGCGCCGCTCCGGGAAGCTGGTCGCAATGGGTGCGCCAGGAGCTCGACAAGATGGACAAGGCGCGGCCTGGGCGGGTGATTGCCACGGATATCCTGGAGATGCCGAGCCTGGCCGGCGTCGAGTTCCTTCATGGCGACTTCAGGGAGGATGCCGTCCTATCGCAGCTGTTGGACATGTTGCACGGGGAACAGGTTGACCTTGTCTTGTCAGACATGGCCCCCAATAAGAGCGGTATGGATGCGGTGGACCAACCGCGCATGATGCATCTGGCCGAGTTGGCCATGGATTTTGCCGATGGCCACCTCCGCACCGGCGGCACGTTCCTGATCAAGCTGTTCCAGGGCGTGGG
>JBDSGA010000025.1:0-2934 GCA_039919235.1 Thermomonas sp.
ACCGTTTCGACACCTTGTATCCCGTGCTGGGCAGCGATGCGCAGTCGGTATTGGCGGTCGCACTCGGCGCCACGGTCGACGACAACCAGGAATTACTGGTCGATGCGCACATGCAGACGAATGTGCCTGGCCTGTATGCGATCGGCGACGTGGTCAGCGCGCTCAACCAGATCAGCGTGGCGGTGGGTCATGCGGCCATCGCGGCCGCCGCCATCCACAATCGCCTGCCGGCCAATTGGCGCGAGCAGCAACTGGATTGACGGGATAATTTAACCCGGGTAATAATGCACCTCATTTCGGAGGTCGCCATGTCCACGCCAACACCCAACCTTCGCTGTACCGCGTTTGCGGGCCATCAACGCATCGCCAGTGGCGAGTTGCGGCATGTGGCGCTGAAGGCCAAGCAGATCTTTGACAGTGGTCTCGACCAGCCGATCCTGGTCTTCGAAGACGCCAGCGGCAAGGTGGTGGAGCTGCCACTGGAATTACCCGCGGCTGATTTGCTGCGCACGCTCAATGCGAAGCCCGCCGATGCTGCAATGCAGGTCCCAGCGCCAGTGCGGGGTCCGGGGCGCCCAAGGTTGGGCGTGATCGCGCGCGAGATTACCTTACTGCCTCGCCATTGGGACTGGCTGGCCGCACAGCCGGGCGGTGCGTCGGTGGCGTTGCGGCGCCTGGTCGAGGGCGCACGCAAGGTGACTGCCGATGGCGACCGCCGCCGCGTCGCGCAGGAAGTCGCCTATCGTTTCATGCATGCACTGGCTGGCAACTTGCCGCATTACGAGGACGCAACCCGCGCCCTGTTTGGCGGTGACTTCGCGCATTTCGAAGACGCGCTCGCGCATTGGCCCGAAGACGTTCGCGACCATGCATCATTGCTCGCCGCCGACGCGTTCGCTGATTGAATCATCCGGCTTCTTCGATCGTCTGCTTTGGGTCGCGTGCCTGAATAGCGGCGTCACTCGTTCGCTGTATCCGCCCACATCGAGACCCTATATTGAACGCATCCATTGCGCCGCGCGCCCGCAAGGCGGCCCTGATCTTCATTTTCATTACCGTCTTGATCGACGTGCTGGCGTTCGGCGTGATCATCCCGGTGTTGCCACACCTGGTGCAGCAGATGGTGGGCGGCAATATCTCCACTGCGGCGTGGTGGATTGGCGGTTTCGGGGTGGCGTTTTCGCTGATCCAGTTCGTGTGTTCGCCCATCCAGGGCACCTTGTCCGACCGTTACGGCCGGCGCCCGGTGATCCTGTTGTCGTGCCTGGGGCTGGGCCTGGATTTCGTGTTCATGGCGCTGGCGCCAACACTGGCGTGGCTGTTCGTCGGCCGGATGATTTCCGCCGCCACCTCGGCCAGTTTCACCACCGCCAATGCCTACATCGCCGATGTCACCACGCATGAAAGCCGGGCCAAGGGTTTCGGCATGATCGGTGCGGCGTTCGGGCTGGGTTTCATTGTTGGCCCATTGATCGGCGGTGTGCTTGGCGACATCGACCTGCGGCTGCCGTTCTGGTTTTCGGCGGGGCTGGCGTTGCTGAACTTCTGCTACGGGTTGTTCGTGTTGCCGGAGTCATTGCCGGTGGGGAAACGCACGACGCGCTTCGACTGGTCGCACGCAAATCCAGTCGGTTCGCTCAAGTTGCTGCGTAGCTATCCGCAGGTGTTCGGGTTGGCCGCCGTCATCTTCATCGCCAACTTGGCGCACTACGTGTATCCAAGCGTGTTCGTGCTGTTCGCCGACTACCGCTATGGCTGGGGGCAGAAAGAGGTTGGCTATGTGCTCGCGATGGTCGGCGTGCTCAGTGTGATCGTCAACGTGCTGCTGGTGGGGCGCATGGTCAAGGCGATGGGTGAGCGTCGCGCCGTGTTGCTTGGGCTGGCGTGTGGTGTAGTTGGGTTCGCGGTGTATGGCGTGGCCGGGCAGGGCTGGATCTTCCTGATCGGGTTGCCGATCAGCGCCCTGTGGTCGATTGCGGCGCCGGCCACGCAGTCATTGATTACCCGCCAGGTAGGCGCCGAAGCGCAGGGCCGGATCCAGGGCGCATTGACCAGTCTGGTGTCACTGGGCGGCATCATAGGGCCGGCGATTTTCGCCGGATCGTTCGGCTGGTTCGTCAGTGATGCGGCGCCGGTCAAAATGCCGGGAATTCCATTCCTGATTGCCGCAGTGCTATTGGTGATCGCGTGGCTGGTGACATGGCGTTACACCGATGCCGTGCACTTGCCGCCGGCAGCCGAACCCGCAACTGAAGCGACGGCCATCGGTTGATCTTCACCCGATGTGGCCACGGCGGGCGGCATCCTCGAAGTCCCGTTCGAGGACAACGCCATGGCCACCTGCGCAATGTGCGGCAACGACTACGACAAGGCATTCACGATCACCAGCGCTGATGGCAAAAGCCACGCCTTCGATTCCTTTGAATGCGCCATCCACATGTTGGCGCCCACCTGCGCGCATTGCGGCTGCAAGGTGATCGGCCATGGCGCCGAACACGCCGGTGTCTTCTATTGCTGCGCGTATTGCGCCAGGCGCGCGGGCGTCAGCGGCATCGACGACAGGGTCTGAGGTCAACCACCAACGCCGAACGCGTGGTGTCAGCCGCAGGTGGCGCGAACAATCTTGTTGGCGTCATCCACCAGGATGTTGATGCGTTCGACGCGGTAATCCATGGTGGCTGCATCGTTGGGCTTGAGCGCACGCACCAGTTGTGCACCCGCGGCGTTGCGTGCGGCGTCGACCACGGCCGGGGTCGCGACTTGTCCCACATACGGCCGGATGGCGTTGGCATTGCATGCGCCGGCAGCCGGTGGCGTAGCGGGCGTCGCACACGCCGACATCAGCATGGCGATGGCGGATAGCCCGAGCAGGCGGATCGACATGGACATTCACGGACTCCTTTGGCGTTGTACGCACGGTGTTGAACGAGGCAA
>JBDSGA010000026.1:0-14691 GCA_039919235.1 Thermomonas sp.
GGGGTGCTCCGCAAGGAGTTCGGTCGCAGTGACGGCAACGAGGTCCAACCCCGGAATCCCGCACCCCGCCTCACGGTTGGGCGCAGCGCCGCCATCAAACTGGCGCGGATTCCACTCAAGGAGTTCACAGCAATGCCCCAGATCACCATGCGCCAGATGCTGGAAGCCGGCGTCCATTTCGGCCACCAGACCCGCTATTGGAATCCCAAGATGGGCCCCTACATCTTCGGTGCCCGCGGCAAGATCCACATCATCAACCTCGAAAAGACCGTCCCGCTATTCAATGACGCGATGAACTTCATCAGCGGCGTGGCCCAGAAGCGCGGCATCATCCTGTTCGTCGGCACCAAGCGCAGCGCGCGCGACCCGATCAAGGAAGAAGCCACTCGCTGCGGCATGCCGTACATGACCCAGCGTTGGCTGGGCGGCTCGCTGACCAACTTCGCCACCATCAAGAAGTCCGTGTCGCGCCTGAAGGAACTGGAAGCCGCTGAAACCGACGGCACCTTCGAAAAGCTGGTCAAGCACGAAGTGATGAACCTGCGCCGCGAGCGCGACAAGCTGGAAGCCAGCTTGGGCGGCATCAAGGAAATGAACCGTTTGCCCGACGCGCTGTTCGTGATCGACATCGGCCATGAAGACATCGCCATCAAGGAAGCCAAGAAGCTCGGCATCCCGGTGATCGCGGTGGTCGATACCAACTACGACCCCAACCTGGTCGACTACGCCATCCCGGGTAATGACGACGCCATCCGTGCCGTGCAGCTCTACGCCGGCGCCGCCGCCGACGCCGTGCTGGAAGGCAAGGCCGCCATGCCGTCCGCCGCTACAGTTCGCGAGGAAGACTTCAGCGCCGCCAGTGGCGACGACAAGAAGTCGGCCCGCCGCGGGCCGGCCAAGAAGGCTGCCCCGGCACAAGCTGCGGATGCTGCTGTGCCTGCTGCTGCCGACGACGCTGGTGCTGCGGACGCACCGGCCGCTGACGCCCCCGCCGCGGAGTAATGCCTGCCTTCTACTCCCCTCAACGGGGAGTAATGGACGCGTCATCCGGTCGCGCCATGCTGCGCGGCCGGAATCCGATATCCGCGTGTGCTGCCTTCGGGCCGCGCGCCATTCGGGCGAACCCACGGTTCGCCCTCCACACAGATCGAGGTAACCCCATGGCAGATATCACTGCATCCCAGGTCAAGGAACTGCGCGAGCGCACTGGCGCCGGCATGATGGAGTGCAAGAAGGCACTCAGCGAAACCGCCGGCGACATCGACGCTGCGGCAGAAGCATTGCGCAAGTCCGGCCTCGCGAAGGCTGACAAGAAGGCAAGCCGAGTGGCTGCGGAAGGCCGCATCGTCTCCGCACAGGACGGCGGCAAGGCCGTGCTGGTGGAAATCAATTCCGAAACCGACTTCGTGGCCAAGGACGACAACTTCCTGAGCTTCGCCAATGCTGTTGCTGCTGCCGCACTGGCATCCGGCGTGGCTGACGTGGAAGCGCTGAAGTCGGTTGCCCTGCCCTCTGGCGAGACGGTCGAAGAAGCCCGCGCCGCCGTCATCGCCAAGGTCGGCGAGAACGTGCTGGTGCGTCGCATGGCCAGCATCAACACCACCAATAACGTGGCCGCGTATGTGCACGGCGGCAAGATCGGCGTGCTGGTCGAGCTGGCCGGCGGCGATGTCGAGCTGGCGCGTGGCGTAGCCATGCACGTGGCCGCAATGAACCCGCCGTACAACAAGGCCGCCGAAGTGCCGGCCGAGTTCCTGGCCAAGGAAAAGGAAATCGAGCTGGCCAAGATGTCCGACAAGGACAGGTCCAAGCCGGCCGAAATCCTCGAGAAAATCATCGGTGGCAAGGTTGCCAAGATCGTCAACGAAGTGACCCTCTACGGTCAGCCCTACGTGTTGAACACCGACCAGAGCGTCGAACAGACGATGAAGGCCGCAGGCGCCGACGTGGTGTCGTTCACCCGTCTGGGCGTGGGCGAGGGCATCGAGAAGGTCGTCGAGGACTACGCCGCGGAAGTGGCGAAGGCCATGCAGGTCTGATCCATCGATCCTGCCGCATGAAAAACCCGCGAGCGATCGCGGGTTTTTTTGGTCTTGGGACGGCCCGCCACTTAGCTGCTCGGTGTTAGTCACCCTGTGGCAGGCTGATTGGATCAAGCCAGCGTTCGTATCTTCGGCTCCCTTTTCCATTGACGGGTCTTGGCGGCTTCAATGAAGCCGGTGACGTCTTCTGGTTCGAACACACCGGCGTCTGCCTTCAGTCCCGCCGCCTTGAAGATCCACTTGCGTGTGCCACCGCAGGCAGCGATCGCCTTGAGATGACCGAACGCGTCGCGGAACCAGTCCACTGCCGCACCGTCGCGGGAAATCATCTCGGCCGCCTCAGGCGTCAATACACTGGCAACGGCATCGAATTGGCACGACGGGGTTCCGGCCAATTGGCCATCTGCGTCGACACGTTTGCCGCCTGCGTCCTTGATCGAGAGCTTTGGGGCGACCAACTTGACCTGAGCGCCTGCCTTGCGAGCCGCCGCTCGAATCGCGCCCACTTGCTTCATGTCAGTGCCATCGGCGACCAGGATGCCGACGCAGCGGCCCTGCAGTGTGAGCTTCGCCTTGGCGATGATCGCCAGCGCGGGCGATGGCGCCAGGTCCAACACCGCCACGGCGGGCGTCGCAGCCGGCGGCAACGCGGTCATGCCAAGCCCATCCGCGATGCGCTGCGCCAGGCTTTCATCGATATTGCGGATGTGGCTCAGTACGGTTTCGCGCACATGTGCGGTTGCCACCTTGGAGAGCTCGAACACGAATGCCGACGCGATGTGGGCTTGCTCAATAGTGGACTGACTGTGGAAGAACATCCGCGGCTGGCTGTAATGGTCTGCAAAACTCCCGGCGCGGATTCGACCCTTGGCACCATCGTCGGGCTGCTCGGCAAACGACCTGAATCCCAACGCGCGGCTTGCACGTGGGGATTGCGGGTCAAGGCTCGACGGCTCATACGCCACGCGTCCCTTGGGCACGTCCATCTGCATATGACCGTCGCGCTGGTGATTGGCAAACGGACATTTCGGCGCGTTGATCGGGATCTGGTGGAAATTGGGGCCACCGAGGCGTGAGAGCTGGGTGTCCAGATAAGAGTGGAGCCTGCCCTGCAGCAACGGGTCGTTGGAGAAGTCGATGCCGGGAACCACGTTGGCGGGACAGAAAGCGACCTGCTCGGTTTCCGCAAACACATTGTCGGGATTGCGATCCAATACCATCCGGCCGATGACGGTGAGTGGCACCAGCTCCTCGGGAATCAACTTGGTTGGATCAAGATGATCGAACGGGAATTTCTCGGCGTCCTGCTCGGTGAACAACTGCACCGACAATTCCCACTCGGGGAAATTTCCCGCATCGATTGCTTCCCACAGATCACGACGATGGAAATCGTTATCGGCCGACTGCAACTTGACCGCCTCATCCCACACTGTGCTCTGCAGGCCAAGCTTCGGCCGCCAATGGAATTTCACAAAGGTGCTTTTTCCTTCCGCATCCAGCAGGCGGAAGCTGTGGATACCGAAGCCTTCAATCATGCGCACGCTGCGCGGAATGGCCCGATCGCTCATTGCCCAGATGACCGTGTGCAAGGTTTCCGGCATCAACGAAACGAAATCCCAGAACGTGTCATGCGCGCTCCCGGCTTGTGGCCAGCCGCGGTCTGGCTCCATCTTCACCGCATGCACGAGATCAGGGAACTTCATCGCGTCCTGGATGAAGAACACCGGGATGTTGTTGCCGACCAGATCCCAGTTACCTTCCGAGGTATAAAACTTGACCGAGAAACCGCGCACGTCTCGCGGTGTATCCACCGAACCGGAACCACCAGCAACGGTCGATATGCGGGTAAACAACGGCGTGCGAACGCCCTTTTCTGTCAGGATTTTCGCCGTGGTGTAGACGGACAGGGACTTGGTCAGTTCAAAGTAACCGTGGGCCGCGCTGCCGCGTGCATGCACGATGCGCTCGGGGATCCGCTCATGGTCGAAGTGGGTGATTTTTTCGCGCAGGATGAAGTCTTCCAGCAACGTGGGCCCGCGCGGATTGGCGCGCAGCGAATTCTGGTTGTCCGGAATCACGATGCCCTGCGCCGTGGTCATCGGTGGGTGGTCGCCACCCGCTTGCTCCTGCGGTTCACCGCCATTGCCGACTGACCCGCTGGCGTCATGATCGCGCGGCATCGCAGGTTTTGCTGAGGAAGACTTCGAGGTGGCACCAAACAACTTCTTGTTCGAGGAGCTGCTTTGATTTTTGCGAGCGGCCATGGGCACACATTCCTGGAGAGGGGCAAGCCACTAAGGTGCTCCCACCTTCGTGAAAATCATGGTCACGCGCGCGGATTACGATATCGCCCCATCATCAAGGGAGCGCATCATGGACCTGAAAAGCGGCTATCCCTATTGGGCGATCAAGAACGGCTTGATGCATGCGTTTCCGCAGTTGCAGGAGGACCTGCGCTGCGACGTGGTGGTCATCGGCGCCGGCATCACCGGTTCGCTGATCGCGGATGAACTCGCCCACCATGGCCACGATGTCGTCGTGCTCGACCAACGCGACGCCGCGTGGGGCAGCACCTCGGCCAGCACCGCGCTGCTGCAATACGAGATCGACACGCACATGACCGAACTTGCCGAACGCTACGGCGAGGACAGCGCGGTCCTTGCCTATCAGTCTTGTGCCGAGGCCATCGACATGCTCGCCGACAAGGCGGCTGATGTCGGGGATGTGGCGTTCTCGCGCATGCAAAGCCTGTATTACGCCAGCAAGAAACGGCATCGGAAGGATCTGGAGCAGGAGTTCGCGCTCCGCCAAAAACACGGCTTCGATATGACGTGGCTGAACGCTGCAGACGTGCGAGAGGCCTACGGTTTCGATGCACCATGCGCCATTCTCAGCCGCAAGGCGGCACGGGTGGATCCGTATCGTCTTGCCTACCGGTTGCTGGCGCGCATGCAACGCAAAGGCGCGCGGATCCATGATCGCACCGCGGTCGCGCGCATCCTTGCCAATTCGCGCGGGGTTGAACTGCAGACGACGCATGGCGCCGTGGTGCGGGCGAAATACCTGGTGATGGCGGCAGGGTATGAAAGCCAGCGTTTTATCCGCCAGCAGGTGGCACAGAACCGCAGCAGCTACGCCTTCATCACGGATCCCATCGATGCCGACGTGCTCGGCCCGCTCGCCCGCACCATGGTGTGGGAATCGGCGCGGCCCTACCTGTACATGAGGACGACGTCGGACAATCGCCTGCTGGTGGGTGGCGACGATGACAGCATCGACATTCCCTCGCGACGTGATGCCTTGGTGGATCGCAAGGCCAACAAACTTGCTGCGAAAGTCGCTGCGCTGTTCCCGCATTTGCCCATGGAACCTGCATTTGCCTGGGCCGGGACATTCGCGGAGACCAAGGATGGACTGCCTTGGTTCGGAGCGCATGCCGAACATGGCCCGCGCGTGCTGTTCGCGATGGCTTACGGCGGCAATGGCATCACGTACTCGATGCTGGGCGCGGGTTTGATTCGTGCATTGGTGGAGCGCAGGAAACATCCGCTTGCGAAGCTGTTCGACTTTTCGCGCATGGATTGAGCCAAGGGCGCAGGCCGGATCGGCTAGAATTCCCGTGGTTTGGCCGCCCGCTTCCCGCGAAACGCCTGTCCGCCCGCCCCCACCGGAGTTTCCCGCATGTCGACCCTCGCCTATCGCCGTGTCCTGTTGAAACTCTCCGGCGAGGCCCTGATGGGCGACGAGGACTACGGCATTGATCCGAAGGTGATTGGCCGCATCGCCCGAGAGGTGATTGAAGCGCGTGACGCTGGCGCCGAGATCGCACTGGTGGTCGGCGGCGGCAACATTTTCCGCGGCGCAGGGCTGGCCGCTGGCGGCATGGACCGGGTGACCGGCGACCAGATGGGCATGCTGGCCACGGTGATCAATGCGCTGGCGATGCAGGATGCGCTGGAAAAACTCGGGGCCAAGGCGCGGGTCATGAGCGCGATCAAGATCAACGACGTGTGCGAGGACTACATCCGCCGCCGCGCGATTCGCCACCTGGAGAAAGGCCGCATCGCGATCTTCGCCGCAGGCACCGGCAACCCGTTCTTCACCACCGATTCCGGCGCTGCGCTGCGCGCGATCGAAATTGGCGCCGATTTGCTGGTCAAGGCGACCAAGGTCGACGGCGTGTACGACAAGGATCCGAAGAAGCACGCAGATGCGGTCAAACTGGACAACCTGACGTATGACGAAGTGCTCTCGCGCGACTTGCAGGTGATGGATACTGCGGCGTTTGCGCTGTGCCGCGACAGCGACCTGCCACTGCGCATCTTCGACATGAACCAGCCTGGCGTGCTGTTGCGCCTGTTGCGCGGGGAGTCGCTCGGCACCTTGGTCCACGGCCGCAGCTGAGTCAGCTAACGTAATAGCGTCCGCACACCACATCGGGCACGATCCACGCATGCAGTCACACAGCCACCAGCACGACGCCACCCGCGCCTTCGCATGGGTGACCCTGATGAACCTGGCCTACACGCTGGTCGAGCTCTGGTATGGCTTCGCCACCGACTCACTGGCGCTGCTGTCGGACGCGCTGCACAACTTCGGCGACGTGCTTGGGTTGGGCTTGGCGTGGGGCGCCGCGGCGCTGGCCAAGCGCGCGCCCACCGAGCGCCACACCTACGGCTGGCGGCGGGCGACGCTGCTGTCGCCATTGGCCAACGCGCTGTTGTTGGTGGCATTTTCCGGCGCACTGGGCTGGGAAGCGATCCGCCGTTTCAGCGCCCCGCCCGATGTTCCCGGGGTTCCGGTGATGGTGGTCGCTGCCATCGGCATCGTGATCAACCTGGGTGCTGCCTGGATAGTCAGGGGTGGCCACGCACAAGATCTCAACCGGCGTGGCGCCTTCCTGCACCTGATCGCCGATGCAGCGGTCTCGCTCGCAGCGGTCCTTGCCGGCGCCGGCATCTGGTTCTTCGGTTGGGCATGGCTGGATCCGGCAACCGCACTGCTTGTCGCCTTGGTAGTGGCTGTGGGTTCTTTCGGCCTGCTGCGCGACGCCTTCAACGCAGCGATGGACGCCGTGCCACGTGGCATCGACCAGCAACGCGTGCGCGACTGGCTGCTGAGCCAGCAGGGCGTGTCTGCGGTGCATCACTTGCATATCTGGTCACTCGGGGCGGGAGAGATCGCGATGACCGCGCACCTGGTGCGCGCCGATGATTCGGACCATGACGCCTTCATCGACGTGGTGAACGATGGCCTGGATACGCAGTTCGGGATCAACCACCCGACCGTGCAAATCGAGCGCGGCGGCGCGTGCGGCCATGACGACCACGACCGCGCGCCGCATGGTGGCCACGGCAGCCACAGCGAAGACGAGCCGCATTCGCACGACTAGTTTGCCCGCACACCATTTGCATCTGCCCGCGCATCCTCAAGCGCGGTGCCGGGTCGCATATAATCCCGGAGTTATCAAAAGACCGTGGAGCCCGCGATGCTGAACGAAATCAAGAATGACGCCCAAGCCCGCATGGGCAAGAGCATCGAGTCGCTACGCCACAATCTGGTCAAGTTGCGCACGGGCCGCGCCAACACAGCGATCGTCGACCACCTCAAGGTCAACTACTACGGTTCCGAAATGCCGCTGTCGCAGGTCGCCAGCGTGGCCATCACCGATGCGCGCTCGATCACCATTACCCCGTGGGAAAAGCAGATGGTCGGTCCGGTCGAGAAAGCGATCCTGGCCTCCGACCTGGGCTTGACCCCGACCACTGCCGGCACGGTGATCCGCCTCAACATCCCGGCCCTGACCGAGGAACGCCGCCGCGACCTGACCAAAGTCGTGCACAGCGAAGGCGAGGACGCCAAGATCGCGATCCGCAACATCCGTCGCGACGCGAATAACCAGGTCAAGGAATTGTTGAAAGACAAGCAGCTGACCGAAGACGAGGCCACCCGTGGCGAAGCCGATATCCAGAAATTGACCGATGCATCGATCAAGGACGTGGATGACGTGGTCAAGGGCAAGGAAACGGAGTTGATGGCGGTCTGACCCCGACGGCCTGAAACAAGGTGACCACGCCCGCATCGCGCATCCCGCGCCATATCGCCATCATCATGGATGGCAATGGTCGCTGGGCGCAGCAACGCCGTCGGCCGCGCATCATCGGCCATCGTGCCGGCGCGCGCGCCGTGCGCAGTTGCGTGGAATTCTGCCTGCAACATGGGATCGAAGCCCTGACCCTGTTCGCGTTTTCCAGCGAAAACTGGAACCGCCCGCAGGACGAGGTCGGCGGATTGATGAAGCTGTTCCTTGGCGCTCTGGAACGTGAAGTGGACGAACTGCACCGGCGTGGCGCACGCCTGCGCTTCATCGGCGAACGCTCGCGATTCGAAGGTGCCCTGCTCGCGCGCATGCAGGCCGCCGAGGCCCTGACTGCAGGCAACACGCGACTGCAACTGAATATCGCCGCCAGCTATGGCGGGCGCCAGGACATTACCGATGCCGCACGCAGCTTGGCAATTGAGGTTGCCGCCGGACGCCTGCGGCCGGAGCAGATCGACGAGGCCAGTCTCAATGCGCGCCTTGCCCTCGCCGACTTGCCCGCTCCCGATCTGTTCATCCGCACGGGTGGCGAAATTCGCATCAGCAACTTCCTGCTTTGGCAACTGGCCTACACCGAACTGTGGTTCACCGAGACATTGTGGCCAGACGTGGATGCCGCCACACTGCAGCGCGCCATCGATGACTATGCGGGGCGCGAACGCCGCTTTGGCTTGACCGGCGCGCAAATGGCGACCACGGCCTCGAAGGAAACCGAATGACCAAAACGCGCCTGCTGGCCGCGCTGATCATGGCGCCCATCGCCATCCTCAGCGTCCTGTTCATGCCAACGCCCATCCTGGCGGCGCTCTCTGCGTTGATGTTCCTGGCCGCGTTGTGGGAATGGTTGAAACTCGCCGAAGTCGACGACACGCTGGCCCGCACCATCCTGCTGATGCTGAACCTCGCGCTGATGGTGGCGCTGGTGTGGGGCTCACGCTCGGCGCAAGGCGGCTCATTCGCGCTATTGCAATTGGTGGTGGTGATCGGGGTGATCTGGTGGCTGCTGGCGATGCTGTGGTTGAAGCATTACAACTTTGCCTCAGACCATGACAGCCATGCGCGCGTCTTCAAGCTGGCGGCTGGCACGTTGGCCGTCGTGCCGGCGTGGTGCGCGTTGGGCCTGATCCACGCCAGCCAACCGAACGGACACCGTTGGCTGCTGTTGGCGCTGTTCCTGGTCTGGTCGGCGGACACCGGCGCGTATTTCACAGGGCGGAAATTCGGTGGCAAATGGTTCGGCGGCCGCAAACTGGCACCACGGATCAGCCCGAACAAATCCATCGAGGGCTTGTTGGGCGGCCTGTTGCTGGCACTGGTGGTGGCCATGATCGGCGCGCCACTGGCGGGCGCCACGGTCGATCAATTGCCGGCCGTCGCACTGGTGTCCTTGATTTGCGTCAGTTTTTCAGTATGCGGTGACCTGTTCGAAAGCATGCTCAAGCGCCACGTCAACGTAAAGGATTCGGGGAACCTGATCCCCGGCCACGGCGGCGTGTTGGACCGCGTGGATAGCGTACTGGCGGCGCTTCCGGTATTTGCCCTCGGCAAGATATGGCTGGGCTTCTAGGCATGCGACAGGTCGCAGTCTTCGGTGCCACCGGATCGATCGGCGCCTCCGCGCTGGACGTGATCGCGCGCCATCCGGACCGCCTGCGTGCCAGCGTGCTGGCGGCCGGGCGCCAGGTGGATGGACTGCTTGCGCTGTGCCGAACGCATCGCCCGGCGCATGCCGTGATCGCGGACGAGGCGTTGTACAGCGCCCTGCGCGATGGCCTGCGCGACGCCGGCCTGGCCACGCAGGCCCACGCCGGCATGCAGGCATTGGACGTGCTGGCTGCCAGCGATGCCTGCGAGACCGTGGTGGCGGCGATCGTGGGTGCGGCAGGGTTGTCGTCCACGCTGGCGGCCGCGCGTGCAGGCAAGCGCTTGCTGCTGGCCAACAAGGAATCGCTGGTACTGGCCGGGAAACTGTTGATGGCCGCAGCGCGCGAAGGCGAAGCCACCATCATCCCGATCGACAGCGAGCACAACGCAATCTTCCAGTGCCTGTCGGGATGCGCCGATGCGTCGGCCCTTTCCGGGATCACACTGACCGCGTCTGGTGGTCCGTTCCGGGGACGCCGCCGTGCTCAACTCGCGCACGTGACGCCCGCACAGGCAATCGCGCACCCCAAATGGTCGATGGGGCCGAAGATTTCAGTGGATTCAGCCACCCTGATGAACAAGGGCCTGGAAGTCATCGAAGCCCATCACCTGTTCGATGTGCCGGGCGAGCGCATCCGCGTGCTGGTGCATCCGCAGTCGCTGGTGCATTCCATCGTCGATTTCATCGATGGCAGTTCGCTGGCGCAATTGGGCCTCCCGGACATGCGCACGGCGCTGGCCGTGGGCCTGGGCTGGCCACAACGGATCGCGTCGGGGGTCGCTTCACTGGACTTGCTGACGCAGGCCGGCCGGCTCGATTTCGAGGCGCCGGATCTGGACGCATTTCCCTGCTTGGCGCTGGCGTTTCGCGCACTTGAGGCGGGTGGGACCGCTCCGGCGGTACTGAATGCGGCCAATGAAGAGGCCGTTTCAGCGTTTCTTCAGGGCCAGATAGGTTTCCTGTCCATCCCCGAAACCGTCGCCGCCACCCTGGATGCCCTGCCCATGCAGCCTGCCGACTCGCTGGATACCCTGCTGGCCGCCGATGCGCAGGCACGCGTGCTGGCCCAGGCATTGATCAACGGTCGTTGCAGCGCCATGGCGCGCGCCCACGCATGAGCACGATTCTCGGATCGCTGTGGTGGATGTTGGTGGCGCTGGGAGTGCTGGTCACCTTCCACGAATTCGGCCATTTCTGGGTCGCCCGCCGTTGCGGGGTTCAGGTCCAGCGGTTTTCGGTGGGATTTGGTCGCGCGCTATGGTCGCGACGTGGCAAGGACGGCACCGAATACGTGCTCGCCGCGCTCCCGTTGGGCGGCTACGTGAAGATGCTGGACGAGCGCGAGGGCGATGTGCCCGATGCCCAGCTTGACCGCGCATTCAACCGCAAGCCGGTGCTGGCCCGCATCGCGATTGTCGCCGCCGGACCCATCGCCAACCTGTTGCTGGCGGTTGTCTTGCTCTGGGCAATGCTGGTGATCGGCCGCCCTGATTATGCCGCCGTGGTCGGCAGTGCCACGGGTCTTGCCGCGCAGGCCGGCTTGCAGCAAGGCGACGTCATCCACTCGATCAATGGCCGCGCCACGCCCACCTGGAGCGAAGCATCACTTGCACTGACGGTGGCTGCGATGGATCACAAGCCAGCGTCATTGGCGGTCCGACGGGACAATGGCGTGGAAGCTACCCTGACACTGGGGATGGATCAGCTGCCCATCGGTTTCGACGAGCAGCGCGCCGCCGATGCCAGCGGTCTGGTCCCGCGCTACC
This sequence comes from Thermomonas sp., assembly GCA_039919235.1. GTDB lineage: Bacteria > Pseudomonadota > Gammaproteobacteria > Xanthomonadales > Xanthomonadaceae > Thermomonas. The sequence continues at coordinate 11,554 of JBDSGA010000026.1, forward strand.
TGCTGCTGCCACCGGTAGTTGGCACGATTCAGGAGGGCTCGCCGGCTTGGGGAGTCTTGGCCGAAGGTGACCGCATCACGGCGATTGACGCGCACCCGGTCGCGGGTTTCGAGGACATTGCTCCACTGATTCGCGCACTTGGGCAACGGGGCGGCCCGGGCATGGTGGAGGTTGAACGCGATACCGAGCGGCTTGCCCTGGAAATTGTCCCCGTCAGGCATACCAACCCGGACGGCAGCATTGGCTGGCGGCTTGGCATCGGAAATGCCCAAGCGGAAGCACCACCCCATGACGCGGTGCTGCGTTATGGCCCATTGGCCGCCATCCCCGCCGCAATGGGCGAGACCTGGCAGCTCGCCAGCGATTCGCTGGGCATGCTCTGGCGGATGGTCAATGGCAGTGCGTCTGTACGCAATGTGTCCGGGCCGATCACGATCGCCCGGTACGCCAATGCCTCGGCGCAAATGGGAGCCGCCTGGTTCCTGAACTTCCTTGCCCTTCTGTCTGTCAGTCTTGCGATCATCAACCTGATGCCGATTCCCGTCTTGGACGGGGGTCACTTGCTGTATTACCTTATCGAGCTGGCCGTCGGCCGCCCGTTGGGCGAACGCACGATGGTTGCAGGCCAGTACCTCGGTCTCGCCCTGCTGGCGGGACTGATGGGACTGGCTTTCTATAACGACATCCTGCATTTGGTGTCGTAGCACAACGTACTCTCCCCGCCGGCCTGGCCGGTGACCACGCAACATGTTCGAACAGCATGTTTTGCAATCAGGATGTCAAGAATGACCCGACCCATGTCCCGCCGCTTGCTTACCCTTGCACTGATCTCGGCATTGTCGTTGCCGGCTTGGGCGCAATCGACGTTCGCGCCTTTCACGGTCACCGACATCCGTATTGATGGCCTGCAGCGGATCGGTGCCGGCACCGTGTTCACGTACCTGCCGGTTGAACGGGGGGACACCCTCGATCAAGGACGCGCGGCGGAGGCACTGCGAGCCTTGTACAAGACTGGATTTTTCGAGGACGTGAAGCTTGACCACCAGGGCGGAATCCTGGTCGTGACCGTGGTCGAGCGTCCGGCCATCAACAAGCTGACCTTGGTCGGCAACAAGGATCTGAAGTCCGAGGATCTGCTCAAGGGGCTGAAGGACATCGGCTTGGCCGAAGGCGAGACGTTCGATCGTCTGAACCTGGACCGGGTCACCCTGGAATTGAACCGGCAATACAACAATCGCGGCAAGTACAACGTCAAGATCACCCCGAGTGCGAACCAGCTCGACCGCAATCGCGTCGACATCACGCTGAACATCAAGGAAGGCAAGGCAGCCAAGATCCGCCACATCAACCTGGTTGGCAACGACCTGTATTCCGACAAGGACATCACCAAGAACTGGGAGTCGCACACCAGCTCCTGGCTGAGCTGGTACAAGCACGATGATCAATATTCACGCGAAAAGCTGTCGGGCGACATCGAAAAATTGAATGCCTGGTATCTCAATCGCGGGTTCCTTGATTACAACCTGGATTCGACCCAGGTCGCGATCAGTCCCGACAAGAAGGACATGTTCCTGACTGCCGGCATTACTGAAGGCGAGGCCTACACCATCTCCGCAGTGACGGTGTCCGGCAATACGATCCTGCCCAAGGAAGAACTCGAGAAGCTTGCGTCGTTCCTGCAACCAGGCACCGTGTTCTCACGGCAGCTGGTGGAATTCGCCACCGATTCGATCACGGCGCGATTGTCAAATATCGGTTACGCCTTCGCCCAGGTCAGCCCGGTTCCGCAGATTGATCGCGACAAACGAACGGTCAGCATCGATCTGCAGGTCCAGCCGGGACCGCGTGTCAACGTTCGTCGGATCGTATTCAAGGGCAATACCCGCACCGCCGATGCGGTGTTGCGCCGGGAGATGCGCCAGTTCGAGGGCAGCTGGTATTCACAGGCAGCGATCGACCGCAGCAAGGTGCGTTTGTCACGCTTGGGTTATTTCGAGCAAGTCGATGTCGAGAACCTACCGGTCGCTGGCAGCGATGACTTGGTCGACGTGATCTATACGGTCAAGGAAACAACGTCCGGCAGTATCTCCGCAGGCGTCGGTTATTCGCAGCTTTCGGGTTTGAATCTTTCACTGCAATTGTCGGAGAACAACTTCCTCGGCACTGGCAACCGGGTATCGATGGCCGTCAGTCGAAGTGCTTACCAAAAGCGCTACGATTTCTCCTTCACCAACCCCTATTTCACCCCGGAAGGCTTGGCCCTGGGTTACAACCTCTGGTGGCGTGAGTTCGACTACTCCAACTACAACGTTGCCCAATACTCCAGTAACAGCGGTGCGGCACAGGTTTTCATGAGCCTGCCGCTGAGCGAATCCGACTCGGTTTCTCTGATGCTCGGCATCGACACCAACGAAATCCTGGCATTCCCGGGCTCGACACCGCCCCCGCTGCTGGACTACATCAGTGCGGTGGGAAACCGTACGTTCCATGCTTGGCGCGGGCAGATCGGATGGGGCCGCGACACCCGAAACGATTTCTTCATGCCGACGTCAGGCACCACCCAGAACATAACAGCGGAAATCGCACTGCCGGGCTCCACGGTCGAGTATTACAAGCTGTCCTACGACTTCGCCAAATACTGGCGTTTAAACCAAGCGGTCGTCTTGCGCACGGGCCTCAACTTCGGTTATGGCGATTCCTATGGCAAGGATTCCGTGCGCAACCTCTGCTATACCCCGCCAACAGTGGTTGATAGCAATGCAGATGGCATCCCCGATACTGTGGTGCCTGGACCGGATCCAACTGATCCGTGCCTGACGACTTCACCAGACTACGACAAGACGGTCGTCGCCAAAGGCCTGCCGTTCTTCGAGAACTTCTACGCGGGTGGCATGGGCGCGGCGGGCAAGGTTCGCGGGTTCATGGACAACACACTGGGGCCAAACTACGGCTTGGCGTCCGGCTCTGGCTATCGTCAGCCGCTGGGTGGTTCGTTCCTGCTAGCCGGCTCAGTCGAGGCGATCTTCCCGAAACTGATCGACAGTCCTTCCGCTCGCGTCTCTGCATTCCTGGACTTCGGCAACGTCTATGACGGCTGGAACAATTTCAGCGCGGGCGATTTACGCGTGTCCACCGGCA
>JBDSGA010000027.1:0-3127 GCA_039919235.1 Thermomonas sp.
GGCGGAATCGGTTCGGACATCGGGGACGCCTGAAAATCCGGATGCAACCAAGCATACGTGCAAAGGCACGGAGGCCGGCCCAAGGTTTTCCCAAGCTTTCCCAAGACAAGCCTCAGCGCGGCCTGCGGGATCCCTCAAGACCCGGAAGTGGCGCTTGCGGGACGCTGGCCATGCCGGACGAACCCGGTCCATGTCTTCCCGAGGAGCACTCCATGAATGCCAACAACGCCATCGCCACCCTAGTCCTGCTGACCGTCGCTTTTGCCGTGTCGGCGCAGGAACCCAGCACCACCCTACCGGGGGTAAAAGCCCAGGCCATCCAGTATGTGTTCGATTGCCAGCGGCGGACCCTGCCAAGCCAACGGCTGGTCGGAGAATGGACCGGGCAACACAATTTTTCGCAGGTCTATCACACTCGCGCGCGGCTGATGGGTGACGTGGCACGCGCCTGCAACAAGCCGGGTACCGACAGCGTCGACCTGGTGCTCGAGCGCCAACCGGTGCGCATTACCGGCCAGCAACCGCGCTGGGTCGCCAGCGTCGAGCCCAGCGGGCGTTGAACCCGCTGCGCCAGCTGAAATGAAAACGCCCGGCACTGCCGGGCGTTTTCGCAACCGGGCCTCTCGAATCAGCCGGCGAGTACGTGGTCATGCGCGGCCGGCTTTTTGGAGATCCGCCGCTGCACCCAATCGCCAACGTCATGCAGCACCGTGTAAGTCGCCGGGATCACGATCAGGCTGAGCGCGGTGGAGGTGATCAACCCGCCAATCACGGCCCACGCCATCGGCGCGCGGAAGCTGGCATCGCCGGAGAAGCCCAGCGCCAGCGGCAACATGCCGGCGCCCATTGCAATGGTGGTCATGACAATCGGGCGCGCACGTTTGTGGCAGGCGTCGATCAGTGCATCGTGCTGGCTCATGCCGTGCTTGTCCTCGGCCATCACCGCGTAGTCCACCAGCAGGATTGAGTTCTTGGTGGCAATACCAATGAGCATCAGCAAGCCGATCAGCGCCGGCAATGACAACGCGTTCTGGGTGATCAACAACGCACCGAACGCGCCGCCTGCACAGAGCGGGATCGCAGTGAGAATGGTCAGCGGCTGCATCGGATGCTTGAACAGCAACAGCAGCACCATGTAGATGCAGATGATGCCCGCAGCCATCGCCAGCAGGAAGCCGACGAACAACTCGACGAAGATCTCGGCATCGCCGGTGTTGATGAAGGACACACCGGCTGGCACGTTCTTCACCGATGGCAGTGCCTGCACTTCCTTCATCACCTCGCCCAGCGGGCGACCGTTGAGTTCGGCGGTCAGGGTGATGTTGCGCTGGCGCTTATAGCGGCTGATCACCGACGGGCCGCTGCCTTCGACGATATCGGCGACGGCGTCCAACGGCACCGCGCCCGACTTGCCGTGCACCTGCAACTGGCCGAGCGTCGCCGGGTCACGCAAGGTGTCGCGGGCGAAGCCGACCCGGATCGGGATTTGCCGATCGGGCAGGTTGAGCTTGGCCAGTCGCTGCGTGTAATCGCCGGCTGTCGCGACGCGGGCGGCTTCTGCGATCGCCGCCGTCGACACCCCAAGGTCTGCAGCGCGCGCTGGGTTTGGGATGATCTGCAATTCCGGGCGCAACAGCGAGGCGGACGAGGACACGCTGCCCAAGCCCTTGATCCGGCGCAGGTCGCGCTCAAGCGCGCTGGCGGCGGTGTCGAGTTTGTCCGGGTCGTCACCGGCCAGGACCAGCATCAACTGCTCGCCGGGCTCGCTGCTGATGAAGCTGGTGCGCGCGCCGGGCAGGTCGGCCAAGGTGTCGCGCACCACTTGCTCGAGCTGCTTCTGGCTGCGGTCGCGGTCGTGTTCATTGCCCCAATCCAGGGTCATGACCGCCTTGCGTGCATCGGCACCACCGCTCTTGCCGGGATCGCCGAGGTCGGGAACACTGCCGATCTGGGTAAACACCTGCTTGAGTTCGGGAATCTTGCCGAGCAGCGCGCGCGCTTGTTCGGACATGCGCTGGGTTGTTTCGATCGGCGTGCCCGGCGGCAATTCGATCGACAGCATGCTGCGGCCCTGATCGGAGACCGGGATGAAGGTGGTCGGGATGAACGGGATCAGCGCCAGGGATGCAAAGAACAGCAGCGTCGCGACGCCGAGTGTTTTCCAGCGGTTGCGCAATGCCGTATCCACCCAGCCCAGGTAGCGCGTCATCAGCTTGCTGTCCGCGGGGTGTTCGGCCTGCGGCTTGAGCAGGTTGGCCGCCATCATCGGGGTGAGCAGGCGCGCGACCAGCAGCGAGAACATCACCGCGGTGGCCGCGGTCCAGCCGAATTCGCGGAAGAACTTGCCGGGGATGCCGGGCATGAACGCGACCGGCACGAACACCGCCGCCAGGGTGATCGAGGTCGCGATGACCGCGGTGCCGATTTCATCGGCGGCGTCGCGCGCGGCCTCCATGGGTTTCTTGCCCATGCCGAGGTGGCGCACGATGTTCTCGATCTCGACGATCGCGTCATCCACCAGGATCCCGACCACCACGCTCAGCGCCAGCAGGGTGATGATGTTGAGGCTGAAGCCGAACCCCTGCATCACCGCGAACGTCGGGATGATCGACAGCGGCAATGCAATCGCGCTGACCCAGGTCGCGCGCCAGTCGCGCAGGAACCAGAACACCACCGCCAGTGCCAGCAACGCGCCTTCCCACAGCATCGTCATCGACGAGCTATATGAGCGCTCGGTCTCTTCCGACATGTCGGTGATCAGGCTGAAGCGGGTGCCGGGATTTGCCTTCGCCAGCTCATCCAGCGCCGCCTTGACGCCGTCGCGCACTTTCAATTCATCCGCGCCGCGCGTCCGCGACAGGGTGAAGCCGACCACGGGCTTGCCGTCCAGCAACGCCAGCTGGGTTGTATCGGCGGCGCCATCGGTGACCTTTGCCAGCGCAGACAACCGTACGTCCTGGCCGTTGCCCAGCGCAATCGAATAGTCGCGCAGTTGCTGCGCATCGGTGACGGTGCCAATGGTGCGCACGGTCTGCTGGCCGCCATCCAGTTCGGTCTTGCCACCCGCACGTTCGACCTGGGTTGCAGCGAGTTGCTGGCTGATATCGCCTGCGGTGATGCCCTGTGC
>JBDSGA010000028.1:0-3891 GCA_039919235.1 Thermomonas sp.
GCACCACGCGGTGCTGGTGACCAATGTGTCCGAAGTCGAACGCGCGCCGGAAGGCCGCGTACCCGACGTGCATGGTGACGAATCAGACCCGGTCGCGCAGTTGCGCGTGCTGCATGAAGAGCTTGCCGAGCGGCCCGCGGTCGAAGTGTTCCACGAAGCGTCGCAGGCGCATGCCGAAGGCTTGAGCCTGTACGCACTCGGGCAGATCGACCTGATCCAGCGCGCGCGCATCGACGACCTGTTTTACGCGATCGCGCATGCGGTGACGGCGCGCCTGACCTACGACGAGAAGAGCCATCGCGACCTGCTGGATGAACTCAACGAGCGCCTGGTCGACAAGTACTTCGTCAATTTCAGCGTGTTCGAGTCGATGCCGGACGTGTGGGCGATCGACCAGGTATTTCCGATCATGCCGATCGAGCGCCTGGACGAAACACCGACCCGGCGCGGGATCATCGCCGACCTGACTTGCGACTCCGACGGCAAGATCGACACCTACGTCGAGAACGAGGACCTGGATAGTTCGCTGCCGTTGCACGAATTGCGCAAGGGCGAACGCTATCGCATCGGGTTCTTCCTGATAGGTGCCTACCAGGAGGTTCTCGGCGATATCCACAATCTGTTTGGCGATACCGACGCAATCGAAGTCAAGGTCGACGGCGACGGTTGCCGCATCGTCCACCAGCGCCGTGGTGACACCACCGACGTGATGCTGGATTACGTGGGCTACAACGTCGATGACCTGCGGCGGATCTACAAGGCCAAGGTCGCCTCCGCGGATCTCGGTAATGCCGAATCCGAGCGTTTGAACCAAGCGCTGGAAAACGGACTGACTGCGTACACGTATTTGAGTGACGAGCCGCTGGAATAAACGCCGGTGCCGGGGCTATTGGTCCCGCGCTACCTGGAACCCCGCGAACGACTGCGACGTCGGCATGATTTCCAGCCGGTTGATGTTGAGATGTGGCGGCAGGGTGGCGATCCAGAAAATGCTCTCCGCGATGTCGTCCGCCGTCATCGGATTGGCGCCGGTGTAGAGCTTGTCGGACGCGGCTTGGTCGCCATGCGTACGGACCACGGTGAATTCGGTTTCGGCCATGCCGGGCTCAATGGTTGTGACGCGCACGCCGGTGCCATGCAGGTCGCAGCGCAAGCCCAGCGAAAACTGGCTGACGAAGGCCTTGCTGCCGCCGTAGGTATTGCCGCCGAAGTACGGATACACGCCGGCGACCGAACTGATGTTGATGATCGCGCCTTTGCGCTCAATCAGCGTGGGCAGCAGCGCATGGGTGAGCGTGACCAGCGCAGTCACGTTGGTGTCGATCATGGTCTTCCAGTCCGACAGCAGCGCGTCCTGCGCGGGCTTGGTGCCCTGCGCCAGGCCGGCGTTGTTGACCAGCAGGTCGATACCACGGAAGCGCTCGGGCAATGCATCCAGCGCGGCTTGCATCGCGGTCTCGTCGCGGATATCGAAGCAGGCGGCATGCACGGCATCGCCGAGTTCGACGCGCAATGCATCCAGGCGCTCGGCGCGGCGGCCAGTGGCGATGACTTGCCAGCCGGCATCGACGAAACGGCGCGCGGCGGCGAGGCCGAAACCGGCAGTGGCGCCGGTGATCAGTGCAGTGCGGGGAGGGGGTGTGTTCATCCCCGCATTCTACGAGCGCAAGCCCAGGCGTGGCCCGCGCGAGGCCTCAGTTGGTCTTGACCGCCATCGCCGGCAGTCCGCCACTGGCGAGCTTGCCCTTGGCATCGGATAGTTCCGAAGCGGTCCCGTATGGGCCCATGCGCACCCGGTACACGGTCTTGCCGGCGATCTCCGCAGCTTCCACTCGCGCATTCAGGCCGAGCATCGCGATCTTCGCCTTCACCGCTTCGGCGTCGCCCGAGCCGCCGAATGCGCCCGCTTGCAGGATGTAGTGCGCGTCGGCAGTGGTCTTCGTGGTTGCCGTCGCGGTATTGCTTAACGCGGTGCTTGTGCTCGCGTTCGGCGTTGCAGTCGTTGCGGTGGCCGATGCCACGATCGCTGCATTTTCCGTGATTGGTGGGGGCAATCCATTTGCTGTCGCCGATGCGCCGGCCTTGGCGGCCGCCGCGGCTTGCGCAGACGCTTCCGCCCTGGCGCTGGCAGCCAGTTCTGCATCGCTCATGGCGACTTCTTCGCCAGGCAACAATGTGTAGAAATCGTATTGGGTGGGTTTGGGCTTGTCGGCACCGCTTTTGCCTGTGGGCGCGTCGGTGGCGACGTCTGGAGCCACGGTGTCGCCATCGCTCGGACTGGCGGCGGGTTGTGCATCCGGATTCGGATGTGGGCCGATACGCAGGAAGCCGTCGCCATCGGCGCCGGACTTCAGCAGGCGTGGCGCAGCCAAGACCACCAGCAAGGTCACCAGCACGCCGATCACCAGCCAGGCCCAACCGGGCAGGCCGCTGGAGGGGTTGCGTCGCGCCTGTGATTTACCGCGTCGTGCCGCCATTAGTTGTTGCTCCCGCGCTCAATGTGAATCACATACTCTCCGGGGCGCTCACGCCCAGCAAATCCAGTCCGTTGGCGAGCACCTGCCGCGTCGCCCGGGCCAACGCAAGCCGTGCGTCACGCAGTGCCGCATCGGCAACCAGTACCGGGCTGGCGTGGTACCAGCCGTGGAACGCGTTGGCCAGTTCACGCAAATACTGCGCGACCAAGTGCGGCTCCAGCGTGATGCCCGCGGCTTCCACCACTTCGGGGAAGCGCGACAGCTCGCGCATCAGCTCTTGCGCGGGCGCATCGTCCAGCAAGTGCAGGTTCGCCTCACCGTTGGCGGCATCGTGTGGCATGCCCTTTTCATTGGCTTGGCGTAGCAGGCTGCAGATGCGGGCATGCGCGTATTGCACGTAGTAAACGGGATTGTCGTTGGACTGCGAACGGGCGAGGTCGATGTCGAACGTGAGTTGTGAATCCGGCTTGCGCGCCACCAGGAACCAGCGCGTCGCGTCGCATCCGACTTCATCGACCAGGTCGCGCAAGGTCAGGTAGCTGCCGGCGCGCTTGGACAGCTTCACTTCCTCGCCGCCGCGCATCACCGTGACCATCTGGTGCAGCACGTAATCCGGATAGCCAGCGGGAATGCCGCAATCCAGTGCCTGCAGGCCAGCCTTCACTCGCGCCAGCGAACCATGATGGTCTGCGCCGAGCTCAGTCACCGCGCGGGTGTAGCCGCGCTGCCATTTGCTGAGGTGATAAGCAACGTCCGGCACGAAATAGGTATAGGTACCGTCGGACTTGCGCATCACGCGGTCTTTGTCGTCACCGAAAGCGGTGGTGCGCAGCCACAGCGCGCCGCCTTCTTCATAGGTGTGTCCATGGGCGATCAGCTCGCGCACGGTTTCCTCGACCTTGCCGTCGCTGTACAGCGATGACTCCAGGAAATAGCGATCGAACGCCACGCCATACGCGGCGAGGTCGGCATTCTGTTCGCGGCGCAGCCAGGCCACGGCGAAGGACCGGATCGCATCGATGTCGCTCGCGTCGTTCTTGCCCTGCACGACGTGGCCGTCCACCTCGACGGAGTCGCCGCGCAGGTAGGCCTGCGCCACGTCGGCGATGTAGTCGCCGTTATAGGCCTCCGCGGGCCACCCGTCATCGCCGGGTTTCAGGCCTTGTGCGCGCGCTTGGGTGGACTTCGCCAGGTTTTCGATCTGCACGCCGGCGTCGTTGTAATAGAACTCGCGCTGCACGTTCCAGCCGTTGGCGGCCATCACTCGCGCGATGCAGTCACCGATCACCGCCGCGCGGCCGTGGCCGACATGCAGCGGGCCGGTCGGATTGGCCGAGACATATTCCACCCCGACGGTTTGTCCCTTGGCCGAGGTGTTGTGTCCGAAGTGGGTACCGACTTCGAGCACGTCGCG
>JBDSGA010000029.1:0-2544 GCA_039919235.1 Thermomonas sp.
CGATCTTCAGCAGCGCCTGCAGGCGCGTGGCCAGCGGGAACCCCAGCGAGGCATTCCATTCGCTGCCGTAGTGGCCCAGACCCGCCAGTGCGCTATCGGCGCGGTAGTCGTGCCACGCCACTGCCCAGCCGAAGCGGCCATCGCGCACATGACCGAACTTTCCGCTCGCTGACAGATAGCGATCGTTCAACCCGCCCGCCGGTGTCACCGCGAATTTGTCATCCCAACCATTGAACGCATGCAACGTCGCCAGTGGCGTCTGCAAGGCATGGCTGCCATTACCACCGAGATGTTCCCAGCCCGCCTTGATGCTGGTGCCGCGGACGCTGTACGCCGGTTCCAGCAGCCAATAGCTATGTGAGAAATGCAGCAGGTTGTCGCCATAGTCGCGTTGGCGTGCGGCCTCTGTAGTCCACCCCCAACCGTTGCCATCATGCAGGCGATCGCCGGTCCAGCGCAGGCCATAAGTCGATGTCGATGCGCTGGTGACATCCTGGTCGCTATGCAGGTAGGCGTAGCCCACGACTTGTTGCGCGCCGTGCTTCCATGCGGCGTTGAACACATGCGTGTCGAGATTGCGCTCGCGCGCGAGCGGATCACGTGCGTCATCGCCATTGACGCGGTGCACGCGATCCAGCCAGTCGTAACGCAAGGTAATGCCGGCGACCGGTTTGTATTCCAGCGCCAAGGCATCGAAGGTCTGCTCGTTCTGGCGCCAGCCGACATTGCCGACCCAGCGCTGGTTGTCGAGCAGGATGCGCTGGCGCCCCAGTTTCGCGCTGCCCTGTGCGCCATTCCACGCGACCCACGCCTGGTTGAGCTCCGCGCCGCTGGGGTCGACGATGGCCGGATACGTGGTGCGGCCATTCGCGCCGCTGTTGTAGTGGTTGCCGGCGCTCGCAATGCCCTCGCCTTCCAGCAAAGCCGACCAGCCATCGGGGAACGTGAACTTCAGCCCAGCGCGCAAGCGCAAGGTGTCGGCACTGGCATCGCGCGAAAATGCGCCGTCATCGACCTGCTCATGGCGCAGCCGCAGGTTCCACGTCGGATCGACGGTGACCGCTTGCGACGCCGTTTGCGCCGCAGCGGCAAACGGCAGGAAGGCAAAGCCAACCAAGACGGGGAGGCGGGAAATCGAAGCCATTGCGGTGTGCCTTGTAGGGAATACGCTCAGGATCCGCGCGCGATGCGTCCTGCGCGTTGAGCCAAGTCAAGCAGGGCCACGTCTATCGGGTTGCCCGGCGAGAAATTGAAGCCGTCGTGGCATTGCTTGATCCCGGTCAAGGTCTGCGCTGGCTTCACGCCGGATTCTGCCGCCACCTGTCGCAACAAGACCAGACGCCATGTCATCCATCCCTGCCCCCGAGCGCAGCCGCCACGCGCTGGACGCCTGTTTCCTTGGCCCGTACGGCGAGAACGACGCGCTGCTGGAAAAACTCGTTGTCGAATTCCTGCGTGACCATGTCTATTGGCGGCGCAATTTCCACCCCGAGGATCCACCGGCAATTCCCACGCATGCCTACCTCGACCCGGGCTATCAGGATTTCGAGGCGCGCCTGCGCCGTGAACTGCACCAGTTGTCGGCGGCGCTCAAGAAATCGGTGCCATTCCACAGCCCGCGCTACCTGGGTCACATGGTCTCGGACCTGCTGATCCCGGGGCTGGCGGCGCAGATCCTGACCCTGCCCTATAACCCCAACAACGTCAGCGAAGACGCAGCACCTGTCACCGTGGACCTGGAAGTCCAGGTCGGCCTGCAACTGGCGCGGATGCTGGGTTATCCGCACGACCCGGGACAGCCAGATTGCGCGTTCGGCCACCTGACATCCGGCGGCACCCTGGCCAATTACCAGGCGCTGCGGCTGGCCTTGGCATTGAAGGCCTTCCCGGTAGCGCTGTGCGCTGCGGGCGTGCCTGACATCGCCCTGCCAGAAGACGATTGGACTGCGTTCAACCTGGCCCCGAGTGCCGGCATCGACCTGTTCGAACGCTGGCAGTCATGGCTGGCCTCGCAACCTGTGGCTGCGCGTCGGCGTTGGCATGCGCAGGTCGAAGCGCAACGCCTGGAGCATCTTGGCATCGCCGACTTCTTCACCGCGCACGCGCAATTGAAGGTACCGCAGGTGCTGGCGCCGATCACCGCGCATTACTCATGGAGCAAGGGCCTGAAGCTGCTCGGGTTGGGGCGCAAGCAATTGCAATTGCTCCCCGAACGCGGGATGCGGCTGGACCTCGATGCATTGCAGGACACGCTGGAAACCTGCGAGCGCGAACGCCAGCCGGTGGTGCTTGCGGTGGCGGTACTGGGCACCACCGAATACGGGACCATCGATCCGGTGGATGGCGTGGTCGATGCGCGCGATCGCTTCGCTGCGCGCGGGCTTGGATTTGGCGTGCATGTCGATGGCGCGTGGGGCGGCTATCTCGCCACCCTGTTCCGCAACGAAGACGGCAGCCTGCGTTCGCGCGACGAGGTCGGCGCGGGCTTCAGCATGTTCCCGTCCACCGAAGTGCATGCGGCATTCGGCGCACTGGCGCGGACGG
>JBDSGA010000030.1:0-8387 GCA_039919235.1 Thermomonas sp.
GGCATTGCGGTCGGCATGGCGACGGATGTGCCACCGCACAACCTCAACGAAATCGTCAGCGCCTGCATCCGACTGCTGGATGATCCTGACGCCAGCGTGCGCGACCTGTGCGAGCACGTGCGCGGACCTGACTACCCAACTGCGGCGGAAATCATCACGCCTGCTGCCGACCTGCTGGCGATGTACGAAACCGGCCACGGCAATGTGCGCGCACGCGGCGTGTTCGAGCGCGAACACAACAACATCGTCATCACCCAGCTGCCGCACCAGGTCTCGCCGTCGAAGATCATCGAGCAAATAGCAGCCCAGATGCGGGCCAAGAAGCTGCCTTGGCTGGAAGATATCCGCGACGAGTCCGACCACGCCAACCCCACCCGCATCGTGCTGGTGCCGCGCAGTAATCGGGTCGATGCCGACCAGTTGATGGGCCATCTGTTCGCGACCACCGATCTGGAAAAGAGCTTCCGGGTCAACATGAATGTGATCGGTTTGGACGGGCGTCCGCAGGTCAAGAACCTGAAGATGCTGCTGAGCGAATGGCTGGTGTTTCGCACCAGCACGGTGACCCGTCGCCTCACCCATCGACTGGAAAAAGTCGAGCGCCGCCTGCACCTGTTGGATGGCCTACTGATCGCGTTCCTCAACCTGGATGAAGTGATTCGCATTATCCGCAGCGAGGACGAGCCGAAGCCGGTCCTGATCGCACGATTTGAACTTAGCGACGATCAGGCCGACTACATCCTTGACACCAAGTTGCGCCAGTTGGCGCGGCTTGAGGAAATGAAAATTCGCGGCGAGCAAGACGAACTCGACAAGGAACGCGACCGTCTGATGTCGATACTTGCCAGCAAGGGCAAGTTGAAGAAATTGATCAAGGACGAATTGCTGGCCGATGCCAAGAAATTCGGCGATGCACGCCGCAGCCCGCTGGTCGCGCGCGGGGCTGCGCAGGCGCTGGATGAAACCGAACTGGTCGCCAGCGAGCCGATGACCGTGGTACTTAGCGAAAAAGGCTGGGTACGCGCAGCCAAGGGCCACGACATCGACGGGTCGACTTTGAGTTATCGCGAGGGCGACAGCCTGCTTGCGGCAGTGCGTGGGCGCAGCAATCTGCAGGCGGCATTCCTGGACAGCACCGGCCGCAGTTATTCGACCGCCGTGCACACCTTGCCAAGCGCGCGCGGCAATGGCGAGCCGTTGAGTGGGCGCTTCAGCCTGCCCGCAGGCGCCACGTTCCAGGCGATGGCCAGCGCGGACAACGACACTCGCTATGTGATCGCCTCAAGCCACGGCTATGGCTTCGTCACCCGCTTCGAGAACCTGACCAGCCGCAACAAGGCCGGCAAGGCATTGCTGTCGGTGAGCGATGGTGGTCGCGTGCTGCAACCTTCTGCAGTGAGCGATGTGGATGCCGATCGCATCGTCGCCGTGACCACTGCCGGCCACGTGCTCGCTTTTGCATTGGCCGAACTACCGGAACTCGACAAAGGCAAGGGCAACAAGATCATCGAAATCCCGAAAGCCAAGCGCGGCACCGAACGCGTGGTCGCGGTCGCGGTCGTACCAGTCGGCGGCAAGCTACTTGTCGCCAGCGGTGCACGCACGATGACGTTGTCGTTCAACGACCTGGATACCTATATCGGCGCACGTGGTTCACGTGGGGGCCTGCTGCCGCGCGGCTGGCAGAAGGTGGATGGGCTGGTTGTCGAAACCTGATTCGTCGCTCGCCGGCGCCTACCGCCGGGCGCTCGCTCCGCGGCTCGAAATGCCGCTACGCGATTCACCCGACGGTCTTGCCGTCGACGGGAGTTTTATATGAATTTCGAGTTTTGGCACCAACGCTGGGCCGACAACCAGATCGGCTTCCATCAATCCGCGCCGACGCCACTGCTGCTCAAGCATTGGCCCAGCTTAGGCATGGCGGCGGACACAACCGTGTTCGTGCCGCTTTGCGGCAAGTCGCTGGACATGGTCTGGCTGGCATCGCAGGGACACCGCGTGCTGGGTGTCGAGCTCTCGCAACAGGCGGTGGAACAGTTCTTCGCCGAACACGACCTGGAACCTGAAATCCATGAATCCAGATACGGCATGCACTATCACGCAGACGGCATCGAGATCATCCAAGGTGATGCGTTCGCACTGGATGCAGAGGTATTGGCCGAATGCGCGGCAGTATTCGACCGCGCCGCGATGATCGCATTGCCACCGTCACTACGCGCCCGTTATGCCGATGAACTGTATGCGCGGCTGCCAACGGGATGTCGCGGATTGCTGATCACACTGCAATATCCGCAAGCCGAACGCGACGGACCGCCGTTCTCGGTTGCCGAAACTGAAGTGCGCGATCGCTATGCCCCGACATGGGACATCGACCTGCTTGAGCGGCGGCCGATCCTGCCCAGCCATCCCGGATACGTCAGCGGTGTGTCCACGCTGGAGACGGCGGTGTATGGGTTGCAGCGCCGCTGAACGAAGCCTGCGTGCCGGTTGATCCAGATCAAGATAGGCCGGTTGGTCGCTGCCTAAGCTGCGGCCATGGAGTTGCAACCCCTCACCTTCAGCGCAGACCTGTTGCGCCGGCATGACCGGCCAGGGCCGCGCTATACCTCGTATCCGACCGCACCGCAGTTCACCAACACGTTCGGCGAACAAGCCTTGCGCGATGTGGCCATGGCCAGCAACGGGGACCCGATACCGCGCCGGCTATCGCTTTACGTGCACGTGCCGTTTTGCAACAGCCCGTGCTTCTACTGCGGCTGCAACCGCATCATTACCCGCGACACCACGCGCAGTGACACCTATCTGGTGCGGCTGTATCGCGAGATCGCATTGGTCGCGCCGTTGTTCGACCGTGACCGTGAAGTGATCCAGCTGCATTTCGGCGGTGGTACGCCCAACTTCATGTCGCCCGCGCAATTGCACGAAGTCGTCGACACGCTGCGCAGCCACTTTCGCTTCTCCGAAGCCGACGAGCGCGATATTTCGATCGAACTCGATCCGCGCTTCGTCAATGCCAGCGATATCGGCGAACTGGCCAAGGCCGGCTTCAACCGCGCGAGCTTTGGCGTGCAGGATTTCGACCCCGAGGTGCAGGTCGCGGTCAATCGCATCCAGTCGGTTGAGGAAACCCGCGCGGTCGTCGATGCCTGCCGCGCCAATGGCTTCAAGTCGGTCAACGTCGACCTGATCTATGGCTTGCCCAAGCAAAACCTGGAAGGTTTCGCGCGCACCCTCGACATCGTGGCCGACATGCGACCGGACCGGGTCGCGGTGTACGGCTATGCGCACATGCCGCAGCTGTTCAAGGCGCAGCGCCAGCTCAATGCCTTCGACCTGCCCGAAGCGGAAACCCGGCTGGGTTTGCTGCAACTGGCCATCGAACGCCTGACCACCGCCGGCTACCTGTACATCGGCATGGATCATTTCGCCCTGCCCGATGACGAGCTTGCGCTGGCGCAGGCCCGCGGCGGGCTGCACCGGAACTTCATGGGCTACACCACCCATGCCGACAGCGACCTGGTGGGCCTCGGCGTGAGCGCGATCAGCCATATCGGCGACAGCTTCAGCCAGAACCCGCGTGACCTGATGAGCTGGCAAGTGGCGCTGGACGAGGGCCGGTTGCCGGTGTTCCGCGGCATGCGACTGGACGAAGATGATCAACTGCGCGCGGACCTGATCCAGCAGCTGATGTGCCAGGGCGAAATCCCCATGCGCGCGCTGGAACGACGCTACGGCATCGACTTCAATGCTTATTTTGCCGACGCGCTGGCCAAGCTGCAGCCCCTCGTTGACGACGGACTGGCCCGCATCGAAACCGACCGAATCACGGTGACCTCGCGCGGACGGTTGCTCTTGCGTAACATCGCGATGTGCTTCGACCGATACCTCAACCAACCCGTCACCGATGCCCAGCCGCGCTTTTCACGCGCGATCTGATCTGGCTATCCCTTAGCGGGTGCTTGATTTGAGCAGCTTGCCGTTTCCGCGGCAAAGCCCGCGCACGCTTGCCGACGACGGCGATACCCTGAAGTTCTGCACGACCTGCGCGTTTTCGCAGGCGTGCATGGACGAGGGCATGGACAAAGCCGCATTGATGGAGCTGCACGTGCTGGTGGAGCACGTCGGCCCGCTGCATGCGGGCGATCACATCTTCCGCGAAGGCGATCCCTTCGAAGCCATCGCCGCGGTACGTGCGGGCACGGTCAAGACCTACGTGGTGGACCGCGACGGACACGAACACGTACTGGGCTTCCATTTACCCGGCGAGGTGATCGGCCTGAATGCGATTGATGGCGACACCTATCCATGCAACGCGGTGGCGCTGGACACGGTGATGCTGTGCCGGTTCTCGTTTCCGAAGATCGCGGTCCTTGCCAGCCGCTTGCCCGGCCTGCAACGGCAGCTGTTCCGCCTGCTTAGCCGCGACATCGGCCGCGCGGCGCTGCTGGCCGGTGACTGGTCCGCGGACCAGCGCATGGCCGCGTTCCTGGTCGGGCTGTCGCGGCGCCTCGCGGCGCGCGGATTTTCCGCCAATCGCTTTGCGCTCAACATGGCCCGCACCGACATCGCCAATTACCTGCGCCTCGCACCGGAAACCGTCAGCCGCGTGCTACGGCGGTTCCAACAAGAAGGCTGGCTGCAAGTGGATCGACGCGACGTCGAACTGCTGGACCGCAAGGTCATCGAAGCGTTGGCCGCGCCCATTCTTCGCGATTGAGCACTGACGACTGCTCTTCCGCGACGAATCCTGCGCGACTGATTCGCGCGGTCCCGCAACACACCACCGATGATTCCTTCAAGACTTGATCTGAATCAGGGTCCGCATGCGCCTGCCGCATCAAGATGCGCCCGACAAAGGGAGATGTTGCATGAGCAGTATGAAAAAGCTCTGGTTGGGCTTGCTGGCGTTGTTGATGATTTCGTTCGGGATCCTGCTATGGGCAGGTACTGAAATCTTCCGAGCGGCGCCGCCGATTCCGGACAAAGTGCTGGCCGAAGATGGCAGCGTGGTGTTCACCAAGGATGACATCGAGACCGGGCGTGAAGTCTGGCAATCGATTGGCGGCATGCAACTGGGCTCCATCTGGGGTCACGGCGGCTACGTGGCGCCGGACTGGAGTGCGGATTGGCTGCATCGCGAAGCCACCGACGTGCTGGATATCTGGGCGCGCCGCGATGGCGGGATGGCCACCTACGCCGACCTGCCACCCGAAGAACAAGGCGCGTTGCGCAGTCGCCTGCAGGTGATGATGCGGGCCAATACGTACGATCCGAAGACCGGCACGATCACCTTGACCCAGGATCGCGTGGCTGCGGTGTCGAACGTGGCTGCACATTACGAGAGCCTGTTCAGCAACGATCCTGCCACGCTCAAGCTGCGCGTCGCCTATGCGATGAAACAAGGCACGGTCGATACGGCCGAGCATCGCCGGGCACTGACGGCGTTCTTCTGGTGGACCGCGTGGGCAGCCACCACCGAGCGCGCGAGCGACGGCGAAACGATCGCCCCGGCGAAGGACGGCATCGCCAACAAGAAAGTCACCTATACCAATAACTGGCCCAGCGAACCACTGGTCGGCAACACACCGCCGCCTGCGTTGTGGGTGTGGTCCGCCTTCAGCGTGCTGTTCCTGATTGCCGGCATCGCGATCCTGGGCTGGCATCACGCCGTGACCCATGCGCGCGGTGAAGCACCGCACCAGATTCCAGCCAGCGACCCCTTCGCCGCGCTGAAGGTGACGCCGTCGATGCGCGCGGTGGCGAAATATTTCTGGGTGGTGCTGGCGTTGTTCCTGGTGCAGATCTTGTTGGGCGCGATCACCGCGCACTACCAGATCGAAGGCCAGAATGCGTATGGTTTCCCGCTGTCGGACGTATTGCCCTACTCGCTGTCACGCACATGGCATACGCAACTCGCGGTGTTGTGGATCGCAGTGGCGTGGCTGGGCACTGGCCTGTACATCGCGCCGGCGTTGTCCGGGCATGAGCCGAAGTTCCAACGCTTCGGGGTCAATTTCCTGTTCGTGTCGTTGCTGATAATCGTGGTCGGGTCGTTCACCGGCCAGTGGTTCGCGGTGATGCAGAAGCTCGGCCTTCAGTACAACTTCTGGTTCGGTCATCAGGGCTGGGAATACGCCGACATGGGCCGGTTCTGGCAGTGGTACCTGTTCATCGGCCTGCTGTTGTGGGTGACCTTGGTCGGTCGTGCGTTGTGGCCGGTGCTGCGTGGACCGGCAAGTGCGTCGCGTTCGATCATTGCGTTGCTGTTCGCATCCACCGCGGCCATCGGCATATTCTTCGGCGCCGCGCTGATGTGGGGCGAACACACCCATATCTCCGAAGTCGAATACTGGCGTTGGTGGTTGGTACACCTGTGGGTCGAGGGCTTCTTCGAAGTGTTCGCGACCGCGGTGATGGCGTTGATCTTCAGCCGTCTGGGCCTGATCAAGACCTCGACGGCTGCCGCCACGGTGTTGTTCGCGACCATCGTGTTCATGGCCGGCGGCGTGCTGGGCACCCTGCACCATCTGTACTTCGTCGGCACCCCGATCGCGGTGGTGGCGTTGGGCGCGAGCTTCAGCGCGCTGGAAGTGGTGCCACTCGCCTACATCGGCTTCGAGGCATACCACACGTGGAAACTCGGCAGGTCGGTGCCGTGGATGGCGCGTTACCGCTGGCCGGTGATGTTCTTCATCGCGGTGTCGTTCTGGAACCTGGTGGGCGCTGGCCTGTTCGGCTTCCTCATCAACCCGCCGCTGTCGCTGTACTACATGCAGGGGCTGAACCTGACGCCGCTGCATGGCCACACCGCACTGTTTGGGGTGTACGGCATGCTGGGCATCGCGCTGACGCTGTTCTGCCTGCGCGGGCTGCGTGGCCAGATGGTGTGGGACACGCGTGCACTGAAGGTGTCGTTCTGGTGCCTCAACATCGGCCTGTGCCTGATGGCCCTGTTGACCCTGCTGCCGATTGGCACCCTGCAACTGCTGGCAACGCTTGAACACGGCTACGCGTACGCGCGCTCGGCCGACTTCATGCAACGCCCGATCATCCAGCTGTTGGTGTGGATGCGGGTGCCGGGCGACACCATCTTCAGCGTCGGTGCGCTTGCGTTGTGCTGGTTCGTGTTGCGGTTGTGGATCGCACCGCGCCCTGAAAAGGCACTTGTCGGCGAGGTTCACGCAATCGATTGACCGGCCCCAGATCGGCGCGCACCAACACGCTGATCGGAGGATCTTGCACACTGTGCTTCGACCACCCCCGGCCATGCCGGGGGTTTGTCGTTATGGGAACCTGATCTGGATCAATGCTGGACTAGCGCCACGGCGTGAGAATGATTCGCATGAACACGACACCCAGCCCGCTTCCTTCGACGCCACATGCTTCCGTGCAACAGCTCGCGAAGGCCCCACACCGCTTGATGTTCTTCATCGGTGCCAGCAACTTGCTGTTGGCGATGCTGTGGTGGGCCGCATGGCTGGTGTCGACGCGTTGGCAGTTGTTCGTGCTGGCGCAGCCCGCGCCGTATGCCGGCTGGCTGCATGGTTTCGTCATGCAGTATCAGATGCTGCCGAGTTTCATGTTCGGCTTCCTGCTGACCACCTTCCCGCGCTGGATGGGCCTGCCGGACATTCCGCGCTGGCGTTACCTGCCCATCGGCATCGGCATGTTCGGCGGTCAACTGGCCACCTTGCTGGGCGCAATGGGATTTGAGGCCGGCATGGTGGTCGGCTACTGGATGACGCTGGCGGGCTGGATCGCCGGACTCGCCACGCTGGCGCCGCACCTGTGGCGCGAACGCGGCACCACCTGGCATGCGCGCTCCTGCTTTGCAGCGCTCAGCCTCGGCCTGATCGGCCTGCTGGCATGGGGCTCAGTGCTGCTGGGCGCTTCACCGATCTTCGCGTTCGCCAGCATCAAGATCGGCACGTTCGGCTTGATCCTGCCGGTCTACGTGACCATCGCGCATCGCATGTTCCCTTTCTTCGCCGGCAACGCGGTACCCGGTTACAAGCAGTGGCGGCCGATGTGGCTGCTGGCCGCCTTCTGGGCCTTGACCCTGCTGCATCTCGGCCTGGAATTGGTGCATGGCTATGGCCTGCTATGGCTGGCCGACATTCCGCTGCTCGCGCTCACCGCCACGATGGTGTGGCGCTGGTGGCCGCGTGGCCGGACTCAAAACGGCGCGCTGCCCGGCATCCTCAGTGTGTTGTTCCTGGCTCTTTGCTGGTTGCCGATTGCGTTCGCGCTGTATTCGGCGCAGAGCCTGGCCTATGCGGCCACCGGCATCTACTGGCTTGGTCGCGCACCGGCGCATGCCTTGTTCATCGGGTTCTTCGGCAGCGCACTGGTGGCGATGGTGACCCGCGTCACGCAGGGACATTCTG
>JBDSGA010000031.1:0-15670 GCA_039919235.1 Thermomonas sp.
GGCGGGCATTTCGGCGCCGGCCTGGGCGTGGTGGAACTCACCACGGTCCTGCATTACCTCTACAACACCCCGGAGGACCGCATCGTCTGGGACGTCGGCCATCAGTGCTACCCGCACAAGATCCTGACCGGCCGCCGCGACCGCATCCACACCGTCAAGCAAAAGGATGGTGTCGCGCCATTCCCCAAGCGTGAGGAAAGCGAGTACGACACGTTCGGCGTGGGCCACTCCTCGACGTCGATCTCCGCAGCATTGGGCATGGCGATTGCCAATGCCCGCCTCGGCAACGAGCGCAAGGTCGTCGCGGTCATCGGCGATGGCGCGATGACCGCCGGCATGGTGTACGAAGCACTCAACCACGCCGGTGGCATGGACGAGGAACCCAACTTGTTGGTGATCCTCAACGACAATCGCATGTCGATCAGCGAGGCCGTTGGTGGACTGACCCGCATGCTCGGCCGGATGACCGGCAGCAAGACGCTCAACGCGTTGCGCGAAGGTGGCAAGAAGCTCCTGGGCGACAAGCGCAGCAGCGGCACCGCGCGCTTCGTGCGGCGCTGGGAGGAACATTGGAAAGGCATGTTCGTGCCCTCCACCCTGTTCGAGGAAATGGGCTTCCATTACACCGGCCCCATCGATGGCCACGACACCCAAGCGCTACTCGACGTACTGACGACGCTGAAAGGCATGAAAGGCCCGCAGCTGCTGCACGTCATTACCACCAAGGGCAAAGGCTACGAACTGGCCGAGTGCGACCAGATCGGCTATCACGCGGTGTCGCCGTTCGATCCGGAAAAAGGCCTGGTCAGCAAGTCTGGCGCCGTGAAGAAACCGACCTACACCGACATCTTCGGCGACTGGCTGTGCGACATGGCGGCCGCCGACGACAAGCTCATGGCGATCACCCCGGCGATGCGCGAAGGCTCCGGCCTGGTGCGTTTCAGCAAGGAATATCCAGAGCGTTATTTCGATGTCGCCATCGCCGAACAACACGCGGTGACGCTGGCCGCTGGCATGGCCTGCGAGGGCGCAAAACCGGTCGTGGCGATCTATTCGACGTTCCTGCAGCGTGGCTATGACCAGCTGGTGCACGACGTCGCCATCCAGAAGCTCGACGTACTGTTCGCGATTGATCGCGGCGGCGTGGTCGGTCCGGATGGCGCCACCCACGCCGGCAACCTCGATCTGAGTTTCCTGCGGTGCGTGCCGAACATGATCGTGATGGCGCCCGCTGACGAAAACGAATGCCGGCAGATGCTGAGCACCGGCTTCCAGTTCGAAGGCCCGGCCGCAGTGCGCTATCCGCGCGGCACCGGCCCCGGAACTGCGATCGCAACCTCACTGGACACCCTGCCAATCGGCAAGGCCGATGTGCGTCGCCACGGTTCCCGCGTCGCGCTGCTGGCGTTTGGCGCACTCGTCCCGACTGCAGAAGTGGTGGGCGATGACCTCGACCTGACCGTGGTCAACATGCGATTCGTCAAGCCGCTGGATCGTGCGCTGCTGCTGGAATTGGTGAAGACGCACGAGGGCTTCGTCACCCTCGAGGACAACGTGGTCGCAGGCGGCGCAGGCAGTGGTGTCGCCGAACTCCTGGCCGCAGAAGGCATCTGCTTGCCGATCCTGCACCTTGGCCTGCCCGATGCGTTCCAGCACCACGCCAGTCGCGAGGATTTGCTGGCGGAAGCAGGACTGGATACCAATGGCATTCGCAGCGCCATCCTCTCGCGTTGGCCGAGCCAGGCATCGTCAGCGCAGGCACAATCCGCATCGGGTTGAATTCAACCTACTAGAAGCGTCGCCGGCTTATTCGTCCGGCGCCAGCACCATGTAACCCTTCGCCTTGAGCTTCGCGAGATAACCGTTCGCACCAAGCATCTCACGCAGGTTGAGCGTGGCGAACGTCACTGTGTTTTTGTCCAACGCCGCATCGACGGCTGCCATCCACTTGGCCTCCACTTTCTGCTGTGCATCGCCGAAACCGAGCCGCTTGCCGATGCCAGCGTCCGTGATCGCGCTGCTGCACGCCTCCCATTGGTAAGGCGACGGCAACGCCTGCAACGCCGCCATGTCGCCGGTCGCCCACGCGTTCGCGCGTGCGCGCATGGCATCGAGATCGGTTTCAATGCGGGTCATGGTGTTGTCGAAGCAGGCAATGTCATCCAGCGTCGTCTTCGAGAACTCCTTCAGCAGCGGCTTGGGATCGGTGACTAGGATCGCCTCCTTCACCACGGTGACGGTGGGATGGTGGGTGTCGATCGCACGGGTCACGGCCGATGCCACGATATCCTTGCCGTCCAACCCTGCTTTCTTCATCGCCTCACCGTACAACGCCTGTGCGGCAAACAAGGGCCTCCATTTTTCGACGCCACTATCGCTGCCGATGTAGCGCGCCTTCAGCGCCAACCAGCGCGCATAGGACTGCGGCGATACGACTTGCTGCAGGGTCCTGCCATCGGGGTTCTTGCGCGCTCCAAGCATCGACGGCACCAGCATGAGCTTGCCGAAGAAGCCGGCCTTTACGTCAAGCGACACACGCGGCGCCCGAATGACTTCCTGCGCATTGGCGATGACGTCTTCGACGCGCTTCGACTGCCATTGCATGTTTTTCGGCAGCGGGCTCAACGTACCCAGGATCCAGAGGTCGTGAGCACCCTTCCGAACCAGCCACAGGCCGGGGCCAGGCTGTTCCCCGGTGACGATGACAGTCGCTTCGGTGCGAATGCCGTCAAGGGGCAGCACCTCCGCGCCAGGGACAGGCGACGCAGCTTGTTGCGCATGCGCGGGAAGTGCCAGCAATACGCAGAGAATCGCCATCAGCGTGCATCGCATTCGAAATCCTCATGGTTGAGCGTAGGCGCCGCAGTGTGACCGCACGCGCGCCATGAAGTTCGACTACACACTGAACCGCTTCGTCATCCTGGAAGGGAGTGGACGCCGGGCAGGCCGGTGAAACCTCCATGCCACGCATTACGCTTTCGGCATTCAACATGGAAAGTGCCACGCGTACGACGGGTGCGCTCTACCTTCTACATCGAGGCTCGCATGGGTAGCCGAACGCAGATAGCAAGTTGGTCATCAATGCGATCCCCATCCATGCTCAGCGCACCTGCATGGGCCAGCGCGATCGCATTGGCAATCATCAATCGCCAGCCCAGGCCTTCGTCGAAGGGTGTCAACTCAGGTCGGGTGAAATCGATTCGCTCCTCGCCATTGGTGAGCGTGTTTTCGCGTGGCTGGTAGCGGATCTCGACGACCACGCCTGAATCCACGCAGCAGCCGGATACCCTGACCTTGCCATCGACTGCCCGGGCCTGTGCATAGGACATCAGGCTCGCAAACATCTGCACCAGTCGTTGTGCATCACCAGCGATGCTGGCCGGCTTGATCTCATCGTCCAAGTCAAGCTGGATCGCATCAACCGGCTGCAGCTCGTCACTTGCCTGTGCAAGCAGGATCTCCAGTTCACTCAGTTCGGGCCGGCCCTGCAATCGACCGTGCACGGCGCTCTGCCAATCGGCGACTTCCTGCAGCATGCAACCGAGGCGTTCGGTCTGGCGATCGATGATCTCCAGCAATTCACGTTGTTGCTCTGGCCCGGTGTCGCCTCGACGCAAGAGGAACGCCGCAGTCCGCAATGGCGTCAAGGGGCCACGCAAATCATGTGCCAGGCGCTCAAACATGCCTGCGTCTTGCTCAGCCATTGCCCAATCCCCTGGATGACTGTGGCGTTGCATTCGCATCGCCACAGAGCGTGATGATCGCCTCCATCGCTGGCGGCTTGACCAGGTGTTCGTCGAAGCCTGACTCGCGCGTACGCGCGCGGTCCGCAGGCTGTCCCCAACCTGTCACCGCTACCACCAGTAGCTCAGCGCCACCCGGCAGGCGTCGCAGCTGACGGGTGAGCTCATATCCGCTCAGGCCCGGCATGCCCACGTCGAGGAAGACGATCTCGGGATGGAACGACGCGATTTCAGCGATGACTGCATACGGATCAGATAGCCACCTGACGTCATGGCCCAACAGTTCGATCATCATGGCCAGCGTTTGGGCGGCATCGCGGTTGTCGTCCACGACCAGCACGCGCTTGCGTCGATCCGGGTATGCGCCAGTGCTCCCCGCAACATCCAACGCGTTCGCGGGCGCAGGCAACGCCTCCCGGGGCAGGCTGATCGAAAAGGTCGAGCCAAAACCCAGCCCTTCACTGACCACGCTGACCTGGCCGCCATGCATCTCGGTGAGTTGGCGCACCAGCGTCAGGCCGATGCCCAGGCCGCCATGCGCGCGCTCGATCGAGCTGTCGACCTGAGAGAACAGCTCGAAGATCCGCTCCAGGTCCCCCGCTGCCAGCCCGATCCCGGCATCATGCACCTCGACCAGCACCGCATTTTCGGTAACATGCGTGGTGAGCGCGATGCGCCCCCCGGGCTCGGAGTATTTCGCTGCGTTGGTCAGCAGGTTCGCGAATACTTGTGACAGGCGCACGGGATCCGCGTTCAGCGCGACTTGCGTGTCAGGCAGATCGACCGTCAGCGAATGCCCACGCTGTTCAATCGTCGGCTTGGCCGTCTCGATCGCGCAATCGATGATGTTGCGCAGCGTGGTCAACTCCTTGCGCAGCTCCAGCTTGGACCGGGTGATACGGGCAATATCGAGCAGGTCGTCTATCAGCCGAACCAGCAATGCCAACTGACGCTCCATCAATCCTTGCAGCGCATCTGGCTGTTCGCCGCCGGCAAGGCGCCGGATACTGAGTGCATTCTGCAGCGGCGCCAGCGGATTACGCAGCTCATGCGCCAGCGTGGCCAGGAATTCATCCTTGCGACTGTCCGCATCGCGCAGCAACTTTTCGACCCGACTGCGCTCGGCGATTTCCTTGTGCAGCGCAACGTTCTGGCTAGCGAGCGCCGCATTGGCATGCCGTAGCGAATCATTCAGCACCGCCAGTTCGCGCGCCTGCTCGGCCTGCAATGCGTCATTGGCTGCTGCCAGCTGGGTATTCGACGCTTGCAGCTCACGCCGCTTGCGATGCAGCTCGGCCAGGACCATGACCTTGCTGCGCAGGATTTCTGGAATGACCGGCACCATCACGTAGTCGACGGCGCCCAGCTTGTAACCACGCAAGCGATCCATGTCGGTCACGTTCACAGCGGTCACGAAGATGATCGGTGTCTTTTCGAACCTGGGATGTTGGTGGATCAGGCTCGCGGTCTCGAACCCGTCCATGCCAGGCATGTTGACATCGAGCAGGATCAGCGCGAATTCATCCGCCATCAACTGCGTCAACGCTTCCTCCCCGGAGCGCGCCTCGACCAGCACCTCGCCCAGTGGCTCAAGGATTGCCCGGTAGGTCAACAACCTGCCTGGCTGATCGTCGACCAGGAGGATGTTGACGGGTGCCTCGCCCCTGTCGTTGACGGCGGTCACCGATGCAGCCATTGCCTGAGGACCCCGAGCAACTGGTCCGTGACGACCGGCTTGGCGATATAGTCCGACGCGCCTGCCTCCAGGCACTTCTCGCGGTCACCCTTCATTGCCTTGGCAGTGACGGCGATGATCGGCAACGCCCGCGAAACTGGATTCTCGCGGATGTTGCGCATCGTTTCATAGCCGTCCATGCCCGGCATCATGATGTCCATGAGCACCAGCGCGATGTCCGGATCGTTTCCTACCTTTTCGATTGCTTCTTCTCCGCTTGCGGCGGTCACCACCTCCATCCCGTGCCGCTCCAGCACGCTGGACATCGCGAAAATGTTGCGCACATCATCGTCGACCACCAGCACCCGCTTGCCCTGGAGCGCATCGTTCGACTGGTGCAGGCTTTCGACCATGCGCTGCTTGGCCGGCGGCAGGTCGGCGATGACCCGGTGCAGGAACAAGGCCGTTTCGTCAAGCAAGCGTTCGGGTGATTCCACGCCCTTGATCACCACGCTCTTGGCGACCTTCCTGAGGCGCTGATCCTCCTGCGCACTGAGATCCTTGCCTGTGAATACGACAACCGGCAGGTCGCTCAGGCTTGCATCCTCTTGCAACTTGTCGAGCAGCTCGAATCCACTCATGTCAGGCAGCCTCAGGTCGAGGACCGCACAGTCGTAGCCGCCCTGGCGAAGTGCAGTAAGTGCCTCCGCGCCGTTTGCGACGGAATCGATGGCGATGTCGTCATGGTGGATCAGTGCTTCGATGCTCATCCGCTCGCCGGCATCATCCTCGATGACCAACAGGCGCTTCACCCGTGGCAGGGTGAAGTCCTTGATGCGCTGGAACGCCGCGGCAATCGTCTCGGTGGTGGCTGGCTTGGCGAGGTAGGAGAACGCACCGCGTTCGATACTTTGGTGGCGCTCTTCTTCGATGGTAACGATCTGCACAGGGATATGCCGCGTCGCCGAATCCTGCTTGAGCTTTGCAAGCACGGTCCAGCCGAGCATGTCAGGCAGGAAAATATCCAGACTGATCGCAGTGGGCCGGTATTCACGCACCAGCCGAAGTGCCTCCGCACCACGGTGTGCGACAAGCACGCGGAATCCCTTTGATCGCGCCAGGTCGCGCAGGATCGTCGCGTAACGCGGGTCGTCTTCGACGATCAGCAATGAGGGGTCTCCTGGCTCGAGCAACAAGCGATCATCGGCAACCGTCTCGAGATCCTGGGGCGGAGTGGGCGATGCGGGCATCTCCTGCAGCTGCGGCATGTTGGCGCGGTCGACCCGTGCCTGATGCATGCCATCGGCTCCGGCGTACACAAGAGGCAGGTACAAGGTAAACGTGCTGCCTTTGCCCACGACGCTGTCCAAGCGCAACTCACCACCCAGCAGGCCGGCAATTTCCCGGCTGATGGCCAGCCCCAGTCCAGTGCCTCCATATTTGCGGGACGTGCCGGCGTCAGCTTGCTGGAAGGCCTCGAACACGATTTTCTGCTTCTCGAGGGAAATGCCGATGCCACTGTCTGCCACTTCAAACGCAACCACGGTCGGCGCCGCATCGAGCACCGGATGTCCCTTGGACCACCCCGCGTGGCTCACATGGCCACGCATGCGCACACTGCCCTGGTCGGTGAATTTGAACGCATTGGACAGGAGGTTCTTGAGGATCTGCTGCAAGCGCTTCGGATCAGTGGTGAGCGCACGCCCCAGGTCTTTGTCGAACTCGACGGAAAATTCCAGATGCCGGCGTTCGGCTTCGTGACGGAAGCTGCGCTCCATGTTTTCGCCTAGATGGGCGAACGAGATTTCCTCGCTGTCCACGGTGACCGTGCCGGACTCGATCTTCGACAAGTCGAGGATGTCGCTGATCAGGTGCAGCAGGTCGGTACCGGCCGCGTGGATAGTGCTCGCAAACTCCACCTGACGCGGCGTCAGGTTGGTATCCACGTTCTCGGCGAGCTGCTGGCCCAGGATCAGGATCGAGTTCAATGGCGTGCGCAACTCGTGCGACATGTTGGCAAGGAACTCGGATTTGTAGCGAGATGTGAGCGCAAGCTCGGCGGCCTTTTCCTCGAGCGCCCGGCGCGCGTGTTCGATCTGCTGGTTCTTGCGCTCGACCTCGGCCTTCTGCTCGGCCAGCAGCGCAGCCTTGAGCGCGATGTCCTCGTTGGTTTGCTGCAACTCGCGTTGTTGCGATTGCAGTTCTCCAGCAAGTTGTTGGGACTGCGACAACAAGCGCTCGGTGCGCATGGTTGCCTCGATCGTGTTGAGCACGATGCCGATGCTGCGTGACAGTTGGTCGAGGAAGGCGCGGTGGGCCACGGTGAATTCGGACAGCGACGCCAGCTCGATCACCGCCTTGACCTGGTCCTCGAACAGCACGGGCAACACGATTACATTGCGCGGTATGGCCTGCAACAACCCTGATTCAATCTGCACGCTGCCCGGCGGCACGTCGTTCACGATGATCAGCTGGCCCTGCTCGGCACATTGCCCGACCAGGCCTTCGCCCATCTCGATGGTGTCGTGGGAACGCCCCGGCGAGGAGCGCCGGCTGCTGGCGTAACCGGCAAGTTTACGCAACCTCGGCTTGCCGCCCTTGTCGTCGTCCTCGACGGCATACATGAGCCCCTGCTGCGCATGCACCAGCGGCGCAAGTTCAGAAAGCAGCAACGTGCCGAGCGTGGTGATCTCACGCTGACCTTGCATCATCCCGCTGAACTTCGCGAGGTTGGTCTTGAGCCAGTCCTGTTCGCGACCACTCTCGGTCGTCGCGCGCAGGGTGCCGATCATGGCGTTGATATTGTCCTTGAGGTCGGCCACTTCACCGCGCACATCGACCTGGATCGAACGCGTCAGGTCGCCCTGTGTCACTGCGGTCGCAACCTCGGCGATGGCGCGCACTTGCGTCGTGAGGTTATCGGCGAGCTGGTTGACGTTCGCGGTCAGGTTTTTCCAGATCCCGGCCGTGCCCGGCACTTTGGCCTGCCCGCCCAGCCTGCCCTCGATGCCAACTTCACGCGCCACGGTCGTCACCTGGTCGGCGAAGATCGCGAGAGTCTCGGTCATCGAGTTGATCGTATCGGCGAGCTCCGCGATTTCGCCCTTCGCTTCCACCGTGAGCTTCTTGTTGAGGTCACCACCGGCCACCGCAGTCACGACGCGGGCGATGCCGCGCACCTGGGTGGTGAGATTGGTCGCCATCGAGTTGACGTTGTCGGTGAGGTCCTTCCACGTACCAGCGACCCCCGGCACTTGCGCCTGGCCACCCAACTTGCCCTCGGTGCCGACCTCGCGCGCGACGCGCGTCACTTCGGCCGCGAAGCTGTTGAGCTGGTCGACCATCGTGTTGAGCGTGTCTTTGAGCTGCAGGATCTCGCCCTGGGCATCGACTGCGATCTTGCGCGACAGGTCGCCCTTGGCTACCGACGTCGCGACCTCGGCGATGTTGCGTACCTGCGTGGTCAGGTTGGACGCCATCGAGTTGACATTGTCGGTGAGGTCCTTCCACGTTCCGGCAACGCCAGGCACACGCGCCTGGCCACCAAGCTTGCCTTCGGTACCCACTTCGCGCGCCACACGGGTCACCTCGGCGGCAAAGCTGTTGAGCTGGTCGACCATCGTGTTGATGGTGTCCTTCAGCTCGAGGATCTCGCCCTTGACGTCGACGCCGATCTTGCGCGACAGGTCGCCGCGTGCCACCGCCGTGGTCACCTCGGCGATATTGCGGACCTGTGCAGTCAGGTTGGAGGCCATCGAATTGACGTTGTCGGTCAGATCCTTCCAGGTTCCAGCAACGCCAGGCACCGCGGCTTGCCCGCCCAGCTTGCCTTCAGTGCCGACTTCGCGTGCCACGCGCGTAACCTCCGACGCGAACGAACGCAACTGATCCACCATCGTGTTGATGGTGTCCTTGAGCTGGGCGATTTCACCTTCTGCATCGACACCGATCTTGCGCGACAGGTCGCCCTTCGCGACTGCGGTCGTGACCTCGGCGATGTTGCGCACCTGGCTGGTGAGGTTGGACGCCATCGCGTTGACCGAGTCAGTCAAATCGGCCCAAGTACCATCTACGCCCTGCACCTGCGCCTGACCACCTAGCTTGCCCTCGGTGCCGACCTCGCGCGCCACGCGCGTGACCTCCGAGGCAAAACTGTTCAGTTGGTCGACCATCGTGTTGATGGTGTCCTTGAGCTCGGCGATTTCGCCGCGAACGTCGACTGTAATTTTGCGCGAGAGGTCGCCCTTGGCAACCGCGGTGGTCACTTCGGCGATGTTGCGCACCTGGCTGGTCAGGTTGGACGCCATCGAGTTGACGTGGTCGGTCAGGTCCTTCCAAGTGCCCGCGACATCCGGCACCGCGGCCTGCCCGCCGAGCTTGCCTTCGGTGCCAACCTCGCGCGCCACGCGCGTCACTTCCGCGGCGAAGCCGTTGAGCTGGTCGACCATCGTGTTGACGGTGTTCTTGACCTCCAGGATCTCGCCGCGCACGTCGACCGTGATCTTGCGCGACAGGTCGCCCCTGGCCACTGCCGTGGTGACTTCGGCAATGTTGCGCACCTGGCTAGTCAGGTTGGACGCCATCGCGTTCACCGAGTCGGTCAGGTCCTTCCAGGTGCCCGCCACCCCCGGCACGATGGCCTGGCCACCGAGCTTGCCCTCGGTGCCGACCTCGCGCGCCACTCGCGTCACTTCCGACGCGAACGAACGCAGCTGGTCGACCATCGTATTGATGACTTCCTTCAGCTGCAGCATTTCGCCGCGCACGTCGGCAGTGATCTTGCGCGACAGGTCGCCATTGGCCACCGCGATGGTGACCTCGGAAATATTGCGTACCTGCAAGGTCAGGTTCGATGCCATCTGGTTGACCGAATCGGTCAGGTCCTTCCACACGCCGGAGACGCCCTTGACCTTGGCCTGGCCACCCAGCCTGCCGTGGGTCCCAACCTCGAGCGCCACGCGCGTCACCTCCGAGCTGAATTCACCCATCTGGTCGATCATGCGGTTGACAATCGTGGCCGATCGCAGGAACTCCCCTTGCAGCGGGCGCCCGTCGAACTCCAGCGGAACCGAGCGGGTGAGATCGCCCTTGGCGACGCCCGCCATGGCCTCGGTGATCGTTTCGACCGGCCGCACCAGATCGTCGATCAGGTCATTGACCGATTGCTCCATTGATCCCCAGCAGTGCTGGCGATTGGACAATGCGATGCGCTGGCGGGTCTGCCCTTCCCGACCGACCTTCTCGCCGACGCGGGCCAGCTCATGGGCCAAGCCACGATTGGCCAGCACCATCGCATTGAAGCTCTCGGCGAGCTTGCCCTCGATGCCTTCCCAGTGCGCGGGCAGTTGTGCCGTGAAGTCCCCATCCCGAACGGCATTCATCGCCTCCAGCACCTGCAACAGTGCCTGATCCCCGCCTGATTCTGGCTTGCGTCCTGCGCGCTTGGTTTCGATAGTCACGCTCGGCATCCCCTGTGACCGGACTGCAGTCCAAGTAAACGAAATAGCGGAAAATTTAACCCACCTGCCGTGATGGATGATTCACGCCACATGCACATTTCTGGGGTGGCGAGAGAGGGCATTCCTTGTGCGTCGCCGACACCGTGTGTCCTGAATTCGGCCACCGGGTTTATCACACGCAAAGAAAAACCCCGCATTCCTGCGGGGTTGGCGTGCATCCTTGGAGGATGCCAGACGCTAATTTGGTCGGGGTAGCCGGATTTGAACCGACGACCACTTGTCCCCCAGACAAGTGCGCTACCAGGCTGCGCTATACCCCGGTTGGTAAGGGCGAAATTATAGCCTGCCGGGCACCTCAGCGTCGAAGCAACTGCAGGACCTCTTCCAGTTCCATCCGCACCTGCTTGGCGATCTGGTTGCTGAGTGCCGATTCCTGCTTCGCGCCATCCCCTTCCAGGCGTAGGCGTGCGCCACCAATCGTATAGCCCTGTTCGTACAGCAAACCGCGTATCTGACGCACCATCAACACGTCATGGCGTTGGTAATAACGGCGATTACCACGGCGCTTGGCCGGCTCCAGGCTCGGGAATTCAGTTTCCCAATAACGCAGCACGTGCGGCTTGACGTCGCACAATTCACTGACCTCACCAATAGTGAAGTAGCGCTTGGCCGGGATCGGTGGAAGTTCGCGGTTGCTGCCCGGATCAAGCATGGTGGACACCGCCGAAAGCTTCCACGCGTTCCTTCAGTTTTTGCCCGGGCCGGAAAGTCACCACCGTGCGCGCTGAAATCGGAATTTCCTTGCCGGTCTTCGGATTACGGCCAGGCCGCTGGTTCTTGCGACGCAGGTCGAAATTGCCAAAGCCGGACAGCTTGACCTGCCGCCCATGCTCCAGCGCCTCGCGCAGAGCATCGAAAAATGCGTCGACGAATTCCTTCGCCTCGCGCTTGTTCAGGCCCACGTCCTCATACAGACGTTCCGCCATTTCCGCCTTGGTCAACGCCATTGCTGTCCCCTTCAGCGCCGGATGGCCGCTCCGTGTTCTTGTTCCAGGGCGGTAACCACTTGGGTTACCACCGTGTCCACATCGCGGTCTGTCAGCGTGCGTGATTCATCCTGCAAAATCAAGCCCATAGCCAGACTCTTGAATCCGGTTTCCACGCCCTTGCCGGCGTAACGGTCGAACAGCCTGACCTCGCGCAGGGACTGGCCTGCGGCTTGCCTGACGGTCGCCTGCATGGCGCCCCAAGACACAGCTTCGGCCACGACGAACGCGAGGTCCCGGCGGACGGACGGAAAC
Organism: Thermomonas sp.; assembly: GCA_039919235.1. GTDB lineage: Bacteria > Pseudomonadota > Gammaproteobacteria > Xanthomonadales > Xanthomonadaceae > Thermomonas. The sequence continues at coordinate 12,179 of JBDSGA010000031.1, forward strand.
TTCGACATCGCCCTGGCACGCGGCACGTCTCGCGCCAGCAGCAAGTCCATGTCCAGTTCGAAGCCATAGATCTCCGCATCCACATCCTTCGCCCGCTGCAGGCGCGGGTGCACTTGGCCAATCCAACCGATATAGGCATCGTCACGATAAATATCTGCCGAGCGGCCCGGATGCGCGAAGGTCGCGCTTGAGCTCCGGTACTCGAGTCGCGCGCCAGCCAGCGCCGCCAGGCTTTCAAGGTCGCCCTTGATGTCGTGGAAATCCAGCGCACGCGCAACCACACCCCATTGCTCGGCAAACGCATCGCCGCACGCCACCGCCGCGATCCGCCGTGTCTCGATTGGGGCCTGCCCATTTCCGGCTGCCGCGAAGGTCTTGCCGATTTCGAACAGACGAACGCGCGTTTGCTGGCGTGCCGTATTCCTTGCCAGCGTAGCGACCAAGCCTGGCAGCAGCGAGGGACGCATGATGCCCAACTCGGCGCTCAGCGGATTGGCCAGCGCGACGCCTTCGCCGCCCAATTGAAAACGCTCGAGCAGGCCTGCATCGACAAATGCGTAATTGATCGTTTCGAGATAGTCGCGCGCAACCAGTTGCAGGCGCGCATCGTGCTCAGCGACGCGCGTCTCACTTGCAACCACAAGCCGCACGCCGCCAGTCGGCAACACCACCGGGATGGCGTCGTACCCATGGATGCGCGCCACTTCTTCGATCAGGTCTTCTTCGATGGCGATATCGAATCGACGTGCGGGCGGCGTGATCCGCCAGCCATCGCCTGCGACTTCAACCATCAGGCCAAGTGCAGTCAGGATGCGGGTGACCTCGGTGTCATTGATGCTGATGCCCAACACGCGCGCCAGTCGCGCGCGGCGCAAGTGGACCGGACTGGGCTGCAGCACATGCTCTGGCAACACCGCTTCGACCACAGGACCGGGCGCGCCTCCAGCGATCTCCACGATCAAGCGGGTGGCGTGTTCGATCGCGATGCGAGGCAGCTCCGGGTCCACGCCGCGCTCGAAGCGATGCGCCGCATCGGTATGCAGGCCCAACTTGCGGCTACGGCCGATGATCGCTGCTGGTGCGAAATGCGCCGCTTCCAGGAACACGTTCGTGGTCGCGTCGGTCACCCGCGTGTCGAAGCCGCCCATCACGCCCGCCAATGCGACCGGACGATCCGCATCGGTAATCAGCAGGAACTCGGGATCGACCGCGACATCGCGGCCATCGAGCAACGTCAATGCTTCACCAGCACGCGCCCGTCGTACGCCCACCGGGCCGGTCAGCGTATCGCGATCAAAGGCATGCATCGGCTGGCCAAGCTCCAGCATCACGTACTGGGTGACATCGACCAGCAGGCTGATCGGGCGCACGCCGCTGCGACGCAGGCGTTCGGCCATCCACAACGGCGTCGGCACCGTCGCGTCCAAACCTTGGATGATCCGACCGACATAGCGCGGGGCATCGGCGCCCGCGTTCAGTTCGACCGGCAACGTTGCGTCGTGCAGCGCCGGCATCGGTACGCACTCCAGCGCCTCGACCTCGCAACCGGTGGCTGCCGCGACATCGAACGCAATCCCGCGCACGCCGAAGCAGTCGGCGCGGTTCGGTGTCAATTTCAGTTCGATGCTGGCGTCCGGCAACCCGAGATACGCGGCCAGCGGCGTGCCAACGGGTGCATCATCCGGCAGCTCCAGCAAGCCGGCGGCATCCGCATCGATACCGAGTTCCTTCGCCGAACACAACATGCCGTTGGAATCGACGCCGCGCAGCGTGGCCGCCTTGATCGTCAACGCGCCGACCTGGGTGCCGATGGTGGCGAGCGGCGCGACCAAACCCGGACGCGCGTTGGGTGCACCGCACACGATCTGCAACATCACCCCATTGCCAGCATCAACCTGGCAGACCTGCAGCTTGTCGGCTTGCGGATGGCGAGCGCATTCGACGATACGCGCAACCACGACGCCATCCAGCGCCTCGCCCAGCACCGTCATCTCTTCGACTTCGAGACCGATCGCAGTCAGCGTCGCCGCGAGCTCATCGCGCGAGGCGGACGTCTTGACGTGTTGGCGCAGCCAGTTTTCAGAAAATTTCATACAACGTGCCTCATGGGAGCGGCCTCATGCGAACTGCCTCAGGAAGCGCACATCGTTTTCGAAGAAGCTGCGCAGGTCATCCACGCCATAGCGCAGCATCGCAAAGCGTTCCACGCCCAGCCCGAAGGCAAATCCGGTGTATGTCTCCGGATCGATGCCGACGTTGCGCAGCACGTTCGGATGCACCATGCCGCAGCCCAGTACTTCCAGCCAGCGCGTGCTGCCATCGGCCTGTTGCCAGGCGATGTCAACTTCGGCAGAGGGTTCGGTGAACGGGAAGTAGCTTGGGCGGAAACGCATCTCGAAATCGCGCTCGAAGAACGCGCGCACGAATTCGACCAGCGTGCCCTTGAGGTCGGCGAAGCTGGCGTGCTCGTCGACCAGCAAACCCTCGACTTGGTGGAACATCGGCGTATGCGTCTGGTCGCTGTCGCTGCGATACACCTTGCCGGCGGCGATCATCCGCAGTGGTGGCTGTCCACCAGACCTCAGCAAGTCCTGCATGTAACGCACCTGCACGCCCGAAGTGTGCGTACGCAGCAGGCGGCCATCGCCAAAATAGAACGTGTCGTGCATCGCCCGCGCCGGATGGTGCGGCGGGAAATTCAGCGCTTCGAAGTTGTGCCAGTCGTCCTCGATCTCCGGACCGTCGGACAGCTCGTAACCGAGGCGGCCGAAGATGTCGGTGATCCGCTCCAGCGTGCGGCTGACCGGATGCACGCCGCCGCGGCTGGGATTGCGGCCCGGCAGGGTGACATCGATGGTCTCGCCGGCCAGTCGCGCATCCAGCGCGGCATCATCCAGTGCGATCTTGCGGGCCGACAGCGCCTCGCCGATCGTGTCACGGGCGCGGTTGATCGCTTCACCGGCGGCCTTGCGCTGGTCGCCCGGCAACGCTCCTAGCGCCTTCAATTGCGACGTGATGCTGCCGGCCTTGCCAAGCAGTCCGACACGCAGGGCTTCCAACGCCTCGGGCAACTGCGCTGCGGCGATGTCGGCCAACGCCTGCGTGAACAACGATTCGATTTCGCTCATGGAATTTCCCGAAGACATCAACACCAACGCCAAAAACACGAACGCCATAAACAGACATGGGGAAGGACTTGCGCCCTTCCCCACGTGGTGGCGACCGAGGCCGCCGTTACAACTGGTGTGGAGTGACGGCTTAAGCCGCCAAAGCGCTCTTGGCCTTTTCGGTCAGCGCGGTAAAACCAGCAGCGTCGTGCACGGCGATGTCCGCCAGCACCTTGCGGTCCAGGGTGATGCCAGCCTTCAACAATCCGTTCATGAAACGGCTGTAAGCGATGCCATTGGCCCGCGAGGCAGCATTGATACGTGCGATCCACAGGCTGCGGAAATGACGCTTCTTCTGCTTGCGGCCGATGTAGGCGTACTGCAG
>JBDSGA010000032.1:0-4890 GCA_039919235.1 Thermomonas sp.
CTGAAGAAGAACGAATCCTTCTGCGCGATGCGCTGGTCGCGCACCTTGCGGATGCCGGCGTGCATGTGGCGCGCCACCGTGACCGGATCGGACACCACGATTTCGTAGAGATTCGCCGCGGCTTCGCCCAGGGTCAGGCGAATGAAACGGTCGATCTGTTCGAAGTACGGCGCGGATCCAGCCGGGCCGGTCAGGATCAGCGGGAAATGACGGCCGGCGTTTTCCGGACGCAACAGGATGCCGAGCAGGTACAGGATTTCCTCTGCGGTGCCGACGCCGCCGGGGAAGACAATAATCCCGTGGGCCATGCGGACGAAGGCCTCAAGGCGCTTCTCGATGTCCGGCATGATCACCAGGTGGTTGACGATCGGGTTCGGCGATTCCGCCGCAATGATGCCCGGCTCGGTAATGCCGATATAGCGGCTGTTGCGCCTGCGCTGCTTCGCGTGCGCAATGGTGGCGCCTTTCATCGGCCCCTTCATTGCACCCGGGCCGCAACCGGTGACGATGTCCATGCTGCGCAGGCCTAGCTCATAGCCGACCTGCTTGGTATAGACGTATTCCTCGCGACCAATTGAATGGCCACCCCAGCAGACGACGAGGTTGGGCTCGGTCGGGTGCAACACGCGTGCATTGCGCAACAAACGGAACACGATGTCGGTGATGCCGGCGCTGGTAAGCAGCTCGGCCTCGAAATCGGGGCCGAATTCGATCGCCGTATAAGCCAAGTCACGCACGACGGCGAACAGGAGCTCGGCGACGCCGCGGATGATCTGGCCATCAACGAAGGCCATTGCTGGCGCGCCACGCAGCTCCAGGCGCATGCCGCGATCCTGCTGTAGCACCGCGATATCGAAATTGGGGTAGAGCTCTTGCGCAGCGCGCGGATCGTCGGACGCACTGCCGCTGGTCAGCACGGCCAGCGCGCAACGACGCACCAGGTCGTGCATGCCACCGGAGACGTCCCTCAGGCGCGCGACTTCCTCGCGGGACAGGACGTCCAGGCCACCCTTCGGGTAGATGTGGGCGTCGACGGTGGGAAGGACGGATGCGAGCACGGCTGCGGGCACGGCTGCGGGCACGGCTGCGGGCACGGCTGCAGGCTGCAGCGAAGCGGGGTCGTTATTCATAGACTGCGCAGTTTACCCGTACGCGCGGCAGCATGAGCGGCGGCGAGACAAAACAAAACGGCCGGGTTTCCCCGGCCGTTTGCTGGATCACGTTCTGGTCGTTAGATCAGAACGTGTACTTCACTGTCAACAGAGCCTGCCAACGCGAAACCACGCGCTGCGGATTGATGTAGGTGTCGTACACACCGGGGTTCTGAGGCGGGTTGGTCAGGTCGTAAACGTACTTGCCATTGATGACGTCTGAAACGTTGGCCAAGCGGCGGGTGCCAAAAAAGCCCAGTGTGTCCTGCTCTCCCCACTTCTTGTTGAGCAGGTTGCCGAAGTTGTAGACGTCCAGGCGAACGACGAACTTATGGCCATTGAAGAACCCCGGCAGTTCCTGCTGGACGCCGAGGTCGAACTGGTTGATCCACGGCTGTTGCGAAGCATTGCGCTCGGCGATCTGGCCGCGACGGGAATTCAGATACGCATTGCTGGAGATGAACTCCTGGAAGGTCTGGATCTGCGCGGCCGATGCAGCCACATAGTTGGGCGTCCTGGTGGTGCTGATGTTGGTGACATACCTACCCACCTTCGAATCGTTGACCTGCGGGATATAGGCCAAGTCGTCGTTGGAGAGACTATCGCCGTTGACGTCGTTGCCGAATATCCAGCTGTACGGCTGGCCGTTATGACCGTTGTAGTACAGGTTGACCGAAGTCTTGTTATCACCGAAGAAGGCATGTTCCCAGTTCAGCGACGCCTTGAGCGTGAGCGGGACTTCGAAACGGGATGTCGCTTCGCGCAACTCGTTCGGTTCGACGCGGGCGGCGTAGTTGAAGTTCGAGTAGGCCTGCGCGCTGGTGCCCGGGTTGACCTCGGTGCTGCGGGTCTGGGTGATGCTGGCGTTGCCGCTGAAGCCATTCGACATGGCCTTGCTCAGGGAGAAGGTCAGCGAGTCGGAACCGCCCTGGTTGGTATTGGTCAACACGGTGGAGCGGGTGTTGAGTTCGGTATACGCACCATTGTTGGTACCGTTGCCGACTTGGCTTGTGCTCGGGTTGGGGTAGGTCTGCCAATACGCGTTGCGGCCGTCCGGCAGCATGCCGTTCGGTTTACCAATATTCGGCGCCTGATAAGCGATCGCATTCTTGTGCTGGATGCGCTGGTAATCGATGGAGCCGGTCAGGCCCCATGGCAGCTCGGCATCGAAGCCCAGGCTGAACTTCCACGCACCGGGCAGCTTGAAGTCCGGATCGAGCACGTCGATCTGGCAAGTGGCACCGGGCGCGCAAACACCAGCCAGGGCGGACGTCGGGCCCGGCTGGGCGTTCGGATTGGCACTAAAGTCCGTAGGAATTACGCCGCTGGCGGGTGTGTAGCTGTATTGCTTGGACGAGACCACGCCATTGTTGGTGTACGGGTTGGTCAGCCATACGTAGGGCGGGATGGTCTGGAACAGGCCCGCGCCGCCACGCAATTGCATCTTGCGCTCGGTGTTGAAGCTGTAGTTGAAGGCGAACCGGGGTTCGATCACCTTGTTGCGGGAACCTAGTGTGGTGTTGCTGGCATAGCCGAAACGGCTCTCCCACACAGGTGCCCCTGCGGTGGCACCCGGAGCGGTATTCGTGGAGCTCTCGACCGCGACCGGCGGTGCATGGTCGGCCTTCGGGATATCGACGCGCACACCATAGACGATCGACAGGTTGTCGTTGACCTGCCACGTGTCCTGCAGGAACGGGCTGATCTGGGTGTATTTCCAGGTGCCGGCGCTGTCGGCCAGGCTAACGCCGTCCGGAAGGAAGTTCTTGACGAAGGTGGAGTAGTTGCCGGCGGCGATCTCGTCCGCCGGGGTGCCGTTGCCGTTCTTGTCGGAGAACCCGTACGAGCCGTGCAGCAACTGGCCGAACACGTTGGCGATTTCGTTGCTCAGGAAGTCGACGCCGCCCTTGATGGCGTGATCACCCGCGTAGTAAGTACCGGACAGTGTGCCGGTGAAACGCTTGCTGGCCACCGAGTTCTCATGGCGGAACCGATCCTCGCCCGCGACGACCCAGGGAATGTTGGAAGCGATGCTACCCGGGGCATTGGTACCGCACGACACCGCGAAGCAGGCGAACACCTCCGGCTGGTCGATGGCCGCGCCATCGACCTTGCTGTATTTCTGGTAGCCGATCTTGAGTTCGGTGCTGAAATTGTCAGTCCAGTCGCTGAACAGCTGCACCGAATAGTTGTCGCTCTTGATGGCGGAGGTATACCAGTTGCTGGGCAAAATTGCGCTGGAATCCTTCACGTACGCGCTGTACGGGGTGGGCTTGGACTCCTCGGTACGCTGGAAGGTGAAGCTGGCGCGCTGGTTGTCGGTGATGTTCCAGTCCACCTTGGCCAGAGTGCGCTTGTCTTGCAGGGTCGCGGGGCCATTGCCGTAAGCACCCGGCTTCATGCCGATCTTTTCGAGCGCAGTGGCAACGTCGCCCACTTGCTGCGACGTGAGCTTGCCGGTGCTGACCGCGTCGGAGCCGACGCCCTTGATACCGTTGATCTTCTGGTCTTCGTACGACAGGAAAAAGAACAGCTTGTCCTTGATGATCGGGCCGCCGAAGGTGGCACCCAGCGTCTTGTTCGTGTTGAAGCTGTCGTAATCATTACCGCCGCGATCACCGACCATGCTGCTGGCGTCGGTCAGCGCGTAATACACCGAGCCGTGAAACTCGTTGGTACCCGATTTGGTGACTGCATTGATGTTGGCGCCTACGGAATCGGAAGTAACGTCGTAATCCGTGATTTTGATGTCGTACGCAGCGATGGTGTCCGGAGAGATTGGCGAGCCGCTGAAGCCGATGCCATTGCTGAAGCTGGCGCCGAAGGGATCGCTTACCGACAGGCCATCCACACTGATGTTGTTGTAGCGGTTGTTCTGACCGGCAACGGAGATCGAACCGTCGTTCTGATCGGTGACCGTGATGCGCGGATCGAGACGCGCGATATCGTCCAGGGAACGATTCCCGCTAACGGCGGTTTCCAGCTGGCGTCCACTTACCGAAGTTCCCACACCCTTGTTCGCCGAACTGAAGACATCGGATAACGCAGAGGCCACGACAGTGACGGTGCCGAGCGTCGTCGTGGCGTTGTTGAGTGTCGCGTCAACCGTGCTGACTTGGTTGAGGTTCAAATAGATGTTCTGCTCCGTGTCGCTTCCGGCACCCGCCTTGTTGATGGTGATCGTGTACGGACCACCCACGCGCAGTCCACGTGCCACATATCGACCTGAGGCATCAGTCACTGCTCGGCTGACGGTGCCGGACTCAACGTGGGTGATGGTCACTTCTGCGCCAGACACTGGCTGGCCATCGGCCCCCATGACCTGGCCACCGACACCAGCTGAAGTGCTTTGCGCGAAAGCGGGTGCCGCGGCAAGCGCGACCAGTAAGCCCAGCGACAGCTTCGACAGCCGGACGCGGTTCGGATGAGTCATGTTGGTAACCTCAGTGATCAAATGAATTAATGACGGACGTATGACGACAAAGGCCGACACGGCCGTCGTAAAGACGGGAGTCGGCTATTTTCTGGGGAAGCCCCGACCCATACGAGGCCGCATGGATTCACCAAAGTTTAACACGGTAGGTTGGCGACATGACCTGGCGATGACAGACCCGCGACGTACGTCACGCGCTTGCTGGCGTACCGTTTTCAAACGGCGATATGCAGGAAGCTGGCGATGCCATCCATCAGCATTTGCACGGAAATGGCCACGATCACCATGCCCATCAGGCGCTCGATT
>JBDSGA010000033.1:0-9544 GCA_039919235.1 Thermomonas sp.
AGCACCATATAGTCCTTGGCCAGTTGGTTGTCCGCTACGAGTATGCCCTTGTTGATGCCGGCGTCCATCACTGCCTTCGCGTCATTCCACCGGCTTTCATTCAAGTAGCCTATGTAAAGCGCGCGTAATTCCTTTGCTTCGTTGAGCATGCCGCGTTTGTAGGCGTCTTCCAGCAAAACATTGGCTTGGTCGAACTTGTCTGCGGCCTGCAATGTCGCCACGGCGTTCATCAACAGCCGTTTGTCGTCCGGGCTTTTCGCGATCAAAGCCTTGTACGCTGCGGCGGCCTCATCGTTGCGCCCCAAATTCGCCAGCAAGCCGGCCCGCAAACCCAACTGGTCTGGCGTCTCCGATTTCGTTTCCGTCAGGAAGCGATCGAGTGTCGCGAGCGCGGCCTGATATTTTTCCTGCTTGTATTGAGTCGCCGCCAAGTTGAACATCGTGGTGTAGTGGCTGTCATTGTCCAAGCCATCGCTGTCGAGCGCCTTCTTGAAGTAATCCGCAGCCTTGGCATCGTCACTTAGATCCGCCGCCGCATTGGCTGCAAGCGAATAAGCGAACGATTTGTCGTAGTTGCCGGCCTCTGGCATTGCGACGATCTCATCGGCCCTGGCCACCACACTCGCCATGTCCTGCTTTGCGTACAACTCCTGCAGGCCCTGCAACTGCGTGAGCATCTTGCCCTCCGCCTTGGCCTCCGGCGAAACCCGGGATGCATTTGGATACAGGACTGTTTTCACCTGTTCCGGGGCGGTCTCGCTCTTTTTTACGGACTTCGCCTGGTTCGAGCGCTCGGCACGCCTGTCATGCATCGACATAGACGCATCGGCGGTCGTTTGAGCGTTCGTTTGCTGGGCAGTGGCCACCGGTGCGAGCAAAAAAATCGTAATCGCGCCAAAGAGGGCAATTGGGAGGGTTTTGACGCAGGTGGAAATCACAGGCACACCTCTTATCAATGGAAACAGCCGCTACATACAGGAAACAACGTATCAGGAAGCGGCCGCAGTAACACGGCCGCAGCCAGATGAACCTGATAATTTTACTGGCAACGAGGTGTGTTGCCCGCCTTGCGTGCTGCCTGCATGACCGGCCGCAAGGCATCGGCCCGTTGCTTCAGTTCGCGCAGGCGCGAGCTTGGATCCGGGTGCGTTGAAAGCCATTCCGGCGGCCTGGATCCACCCGCAGCCGCCATGTTCTGCCATAACGCAACGGCGCCTTCGGGATCGTAGCCTGCCTTGGCCATCAATTGCTGGCCGACGACGTCAGCCTCGCTTTCTTGCACCCGACTGTTGGGCAGCAGGAACAAACCCTGCGCGGCGGCGCCACCGACCTGCTGCACCGTGTTGCCGACGCCTTCGCCGTAGCGTGAGCCAAGCAGTGCACCGATGATGCCCAATCCCGTCTGGGTACCCATTTGCCGGGTGATGCGTTCGTTATGGTGGTGGGAGACAACGTGCCCGATCTCGTGCGCGATCACGCCGGCGAGTTGATCCTGGTTACGCGCGACTTTGAAGATGCCGGTGTATACGCCGACCTTGCCGCCCGGCAGGGCCCATGCATTGGTTTCCGGATTTTCGAATAGTGCGACGTCCCAGTTCAAACGCTGCCACTCAGGCGACAATTGCCTTACGATACTGGTCACGACACACCGCACGTAGGTGGTCTGGCGGCTGTCGCGGCTCTGCGGGGTCTTGGCCTTCGCCTCGGCGAAGGCCCTGGTCCCGAGCTCGGCCAGTTGCGCTTCTGAAACGGCACCCACGACCTGCCGTCGGCCGGTGGGCGAGGTCGTGGTGGCGCAGGCGGTGATCACGACGGAAATCGCCACACCCAGCAATAAGGCTTTCGCTTTCATCGATGCATCCTCGGGAAACAGGTTTGGGAACAGGTTTCCTTGTAAGGCATGCCATCTGAAGAAGGCGTCAAGTGATGCCGGATCAAACGTCGAGGTTGGAGACCCGCAACGCGTTTTCCTCGATGAACTCGCGCCGCGGTTCAACCACATCCCCCATCAGCGTGGTGAAAATGGCATCGGCGGCCACCGCGTCCTCGATCCGTACCTGCAGCAGGCGGCGTGTTTCCGGGTTCACGGTGGTATCCCACAGTTGTTCCGGGTTCATCTCGCCCAAGCCCTTGAAGCGCTGGATCTGCCGGCCCTTCTTGGCTTCATCCAACAGCCATGCCTGCGCTTCCGGGAAGCTTTCAACCGGCTGACTCTTGTTGCCACGCTTGATGACGGCCCCCTCGCGAATCAAGCCATGCAATACCGCTGCCACATCGCGTAGCGGCCGCAATTCGCCGTGATCAAACCCTGACAACGGCAACACCTGGATCAATTCTTCGCCCATGTGCTGGCGCGTGATCAGCAAGGCTGCTGGCCTGGCTTCGTTGGCCACTTGCAAGGTCAGTGCGTACTTCGGCCTGCCGAGCCCGCCGCCGTTCAAACGCGCTGCAAGCACGCCGAGTTCGCTGCCAAGGTCGGGATGACTAGCCAGCGAGGCCGCATCCAGAGGCATGAAATCGACCAACGCCTCCAGTACCAACGGATCGTAGCGATGCGCGTTGCGCGCAATCGCAGCGCGGCCATTGGCAAACGCCAGCAACAACGATTCAAGCGCCGCACCTTCGATTGCCGGCTCGCCTGCGGCAGGCACCAGAGACGCACCATCCACGGCGTTATTGGCCAAGTAGGCATCCAGCGCCGCATCGTCCTTCAGGTACAGCTCGTTCTTGCCTTGCTTGATCTTGTACAGCGGCGGCAAGCCAATATAGATGTGGCCGCGCTCGATCAACTCCGGCATCTGCCGGTAGAAGAACGTCAGCAACAGAGTGCGGATATGGCTGCCGTCGACGTCGGCATCCGTCATCAGGATGATCCGGTGATAGCGCAGCTTGTCCGGGTTGTACTCGTCCTTGCCGATGCCGGTGCCCAGCGCAGTGATCAGCGTGCCTACTTCGGCGCTGGCCAGCATGCGGTCAAAGCGCGCGCGTTCGACATTCAGGATCTTGCCCTTCAACGGCAGGATCGCCTGGGTCTTGCGGTTGCGGCCTTGTTTAGCCGAGCCACCCGCCGAGTCGCCCTCGACGATGAATAATTCGGACAGCGCCGGATCCTTTTCCTGGCAGTCCGCCAGCTTGCCTGGCAGGCCGGCGATATCCAGTGCGCCTTTGCGCCGGGTCAGGTCACGCGCTTTGCGCGCAGCCTCGCGGGCACGCGCGGCATCTACGATCTTGCCGGCGATGGCACGGGCTTCGTTGGGATGTTCTTGGAGGAACTCCTCCAAACGTGCAGCGAACGTGCTGTCAACCACTGGTCTCACGTCAGATGAGACAAGTTTTTCCTTGGTTTGGCTGGAAAAGCTCGGATCCGGGACCTTGACCGACAGCACCGCGATCATGCCTTCGCGCATGTCGTCACCCGACAGGGTGATCTTGGCCTGCTTGGCGATGCCGTTCTGCTCGATGTAATTGGTCAGCGTGCGCGTGAGTGCGGAGCGGAAGCCAATCAGATGGGTACCGCCATCTTTCTGCGGGATATTGTTGGTGAAGCAATACATGGATTCCTGATAGGAATCCGTCCATTGCAGAGCCACGTCCACGGTGATCCCGTTCTGCTCGCCAGACACCGAGATCACGTTCGGGTGCAATGGCGTCTTCAGCTTGGCAAGGTGCTCCACGAAGCTGCGGATGCCGCCTTCGTACTGGAACACGTCGCGGCGGCCTTCGCCACGCTCGTCCTGCAGGACGATCTTGACCCCGGAGTTGAGGAACGAGAGCTCGCGCAGGCGCTTGGCAAGGATGTCGTAGTGGAATTCGGTATCGGAGAAGATCTCTTTCGCCGGCCAAAACCGCAGCAACGTCCCGCGTTTGTCTGAATCACCCAGTCGCTTCAGCGGATAGACGGGCTCACCCAGCGCGTATTCCTGCTGGTAATAGCCGCCGTCACGCCAGACATCCAGCAGCAGCTTCGAAGAGAGGGCGTTGACCACGGAGACGCCCACGCCATGCAGGCCACCCGATACCTTGTAGCTGTTGTCATCGAACTTGCCGCCGGCATGCAACACCGTGAGAATCACCTCGGCTGCGGACACGCCTTCTTCCTTGTGGATATCCACCGGAACGCCGCGCCCGTTATCGCTGACCCCGACCGACCCATCCTCGTGAATGGTGACCACGATGTCGTCCGCGTGGCCTGCCAGCGCCTCATCCACCGCGTTGTCCACGACCTCGAACACCATGTGGTGCAAGCCGGTGCCGTCATGGACATCACCGATGTACATGCCTGGGCGCTTGCGAACCGCCTCAAGCCCACGCAAGACCGTGATCTTGCTGGAGTCGTACGTGGTGTTTGGGGTGTTTTCGGGCGTTTGGCCCGTTTCGTTCTGGTTTTGCGACATCAGCGCGTTTGGCTCCGTCAGCACGCCAGTCCGGCGTGCCGAGACACATTAGCTATAGAGGCGTGCAGTATAGCAACCGCAGCAAATCATCGCTCTCGACTGGCTCAGCCTGCCCGCAATTTCCCATGTTCCACGTGGAACATTGAAATTTCGATCCCCAGATCGGCTAACCCCGCAGGCGGTTCCGTGCCAGTGACGAATACCTGTGCGCCGCAACCGTGCAGGTACTGAAGTACACGCTGTTGGTGATGGCGATCCAACTCTGAAGCCAAGTCATCCAACTGCAGTACCGGCCACGCGCCATCGTGTTCTGCAAGGTGTGCCGCCTGCGCGATCAAGAGTGAGAGTGCGGCAAGTTTGGCCTGACCACGCGATAGGCATTCACGCCCAAGTAGCTGGTCGAACCTCAGGCGAAGATCCGCGCGATGCGGGCCGATCGTGGTGTGACCATGGCTCTGGTCACGCTCGCGCGCGAGCAACAGCGCGTCTGCCAGCGCCAACTCCTGCGCTTTCCACCCTGGCTGCAAGTCCAATACGATTGAACCGGCAGCAGGAAACAAGGCAGCCACCACGCGATCCAGATGTGGTTGCAGTCTACTGACGTAAGCATCGCGATAAGCACTCAACTGTTCACCCGACTGCGCCAACTCCTGTTCCCACGCATCAAGTTGGGTATCGGCGCGCGGTGACCGCAACAAGGCATTTCGCTGCTTCAACGCCCTGGCATAACGACGCCATTGAGGCAGGAAATCCGGTTCCACGTGGAACAACCCCCAATCCAGGTAACGGCGACGCGCTTCGCTGCTGCCATGAATCAGGATATGGCTACCCGGCTCGAAGCTGACAACCGCCAACGCCGCGCACAACTCACCTAAATGACCGACATTGGCGCCATCCAGGCGTGCCTCCCACTTGGCTCCGGTATGCCGCAGTCCTGCGCGATGCTGAGCTGCCGTTTGTTGCCATTCCAGATAGACCTCCAAGGCGGTTTCGCCCTGCCGAATCAGGCCATCGCGTACACGTCCCCGAAAGCTGCGCCCATGCGCCATCAAATGCATTGCTTCGAGCAGGCTGGATTTACCACTGCCGTTGTCACCCACGATCAGGTTGAATCCTGGCGCCGGTTGAAGTTCCTGTTCCTCAAAGCGACGAAAGTCGCGCAAGCGCAAACGTCGGATCTGCACCGCCTGCGCATGTGACAACGCCCGGGCAGGACCGGGCGTTGTCATGGTTGTTCCACGTGGAACAATCCCATCAGAGGCGCAGTGGCATCACGACATGGCGACAATGCACGCTGTCCGCGCCCCGCAGCAATGCTGACGAATTGGCGTCACGCAACATCAGCACCACATGCTCATCTCGCAGGGCAGTCAATGCATCCAGCAGGTAGTTGACGTTGAAGCCAATCGCCAGACCGTCCACATGGGTATCAACCTCGATCTCCTCCTGCGCTTCTTCCTGTTCCGGATTGTGCGCGCTGATCTTCAGTTGCCCTGGGGATACTTCAACGCGAACACCGCGATATTTCTCGTTCGACAGGATCGATGCCCGTTGAAGCGCGGCGCGGAACACCTCGCGATCAATCTTGACTTCACGATCGGCGCCAATGGGAATCACCGCTTCATAGTCCGGGAACTTGCCGTCGATCAACTTGCTGGTAAAGGTCACATCGTCGCGCTTGACCCGGATGTGGCTGCGCCCAAGTTCCAGCTCCAGGCTACGGTCTCCACCTTCAAGAAGGCGCTGCAGCTCCTGCACGCCCTTGCGCGGCACGATGATCTGGCGCTTGCTACCCGAGCTATCCGCAAGGGTGGCTTCACACAAGGCTAGGCGATGGCCATCGGTTGCGACGCAGCGCAAGGTGTCATCACGCAGGTCGAACAGCAGGCCATTGAGATAGTAACGAACGTCCTGCTGGGCCATGGCGAAAGCGGTGCGTTCAATCAATTCCTTGAGCGCGGCTTCCGGCACGCTGACCCGTTCCGTGGCTTCGGCTTCATCCACGGATGGAAAATCATTGGCTGGCAAGCTGGCGAGGCTAAAGCGGCTACGCCCGGCCTGGACCGTCACTTTGTCACCCGCTTGGCTGATGGTGACCTTGCTGCCATCGGGTAGGGCACGCACGATTTCGAACAACTTTCGAGCAGGAATGGTGATTTCACCGTCCTGGGCATCATCGACCGAAGTCCGCGCAATCATTTCAACTTCGAGGTCGGTACCAGTCAGCGACAAACCGCCATCGCGAACCTTGACCAACAGGTTGGCCAACACCGGCAAGGTTTGCCTGCGTTCAACCACGTTGACCACCTGTGCCAACGGCTTTAACAGGACTTCGCGTTGCAGGGAGAAACGCATGTGGACCCCTTGAGGATTTTGCTGCTTGGCCGGCTGGCCCAGTTCTTGATCTAGATATAAAAACTAAAAGACTGGTAGTGATAGTGTGGTACAAAAGCGGAGGATAACAAGCGCAAGTTATTGATATATATATGTTTATTTTACTATGAATCAATCCTGAAACATCTAGGAGGTTGCGTACAACTTGTGGATAACATTGGTCAGATCAGTTCGCGGCTTAGTTATCCACAGCTTGTACCGATGGCATCCACTGTCTTTCCGGCCCCACTTTTTGTATCACTCGCTGAGCTTTCGGATCAGTTTTTCCCAATCTTCGTGCAGCTTGCCATCGATCCCCATCAAATGCCGGATTTGTCGGCAGGCATGCAGCACGGTGGTGTGGTCGCGCCCGGCGAATGCATCGCCAATCTCGGGCAGGCTGTGTTCGGTCAATTCCTTGGCTAAGGCCATGGCAACCTGACGTGGCCTGGCAAGCGAGCGGGTCCGTCGTTTCGACAACAAATCCTTGATCTGCAAGCCATAGTAGTCTGCCACGACCTTCTGGATGTTGGCGATGCTGATCGCTTGCTGCTGGGCGCGCAGGAGGTCACGCAGGCTTTCCTGGGCGAACTCCAGGGTCACCGCGCGACCGGCCATGCCGGCTTCCGCAATCAGTTTGTTGATCGCACCTTCCAGCTCGCGGACATTGCTGCGCATCTTCTTGGCAATCAGCTGAGCGACTTCATCAGGGACTTCAGCGCCGCGTTCACGCGCCTTGGCGAGGACGATCTGGGCGCGGGTTTCGAAATCAGGCGGGTCGATGGCCACTGACAAGCCCCAACCCAGGCGCGACTTCAGGCGCGGCTCCAGGCCCTCGACCTCACGCGGATAGCGGTCGCAGGTCAGGATGATCTGCTGGCGGCCATCAAACAGCGCATTGAAGGTGTGGAAAAACTCTTCTTGGGTGCGGTCCTTGCCAGCGAAGAACTGGATGTCGTCGATCAACAGTGCATCGATGCCTTGGAACTGGCGCTTGAAAGCATCCATGCCACCGCTGGTCTTGTCATACAAGGCCTTGGTGAAGGCATTCATGAACTGCTCCGAGCGCAGGTACATCACCTTTGCTGCGGGATTGACAACGCGCATCTGGTTGCCTGCGGCCATCATCAGGTGGGTCTTGCCCAAGCCGGTGCCGCCATACAGCAGGAGCGGGTTGTGGGAGCGGTCGCCGGGCTTGAGCGCGACCTGCCAGGCAGCGGCGCGACCGAGCTGATTGCTGCGGCCCTCGACGAAATTGTCGAACGAGTAGTGGCTGTCGAGATTTCCGTGGAACTGCTCCAGAGCTCGCGCAGCCGGTAGCGCCGGGCCTGTTGACGTTGTCGCCATGGGTGTCCGTCGCGGGCTCCCAATATCCAGGCTGACGTCACCCGCACTGCCAAAATGGGAGGCCAATTCGCGAATCCTGGGCAGGTAGCGGCTGCGGACTTCGTCCAGTACATAGAGATTAGGAGCGAATAACACCAAGGCTTGGTCGCGACGCTCTGCCTGCAGGGGCCGCAACCAGGTGCGGACATCTTCTTGCGGTAGTTCCGCTTCGAGGCGTTGCAGGCAAAGTGGCCAGACATCCATGGCAGTGCGAAACCTCATCAGGCCGGTGCCGAGGACCTTCGACACGGGACGGGCGCCATGTCGGCCGCCTGTGGATAAATCGGGAGACCGGCAGCGTACCATCGCCCCTGATCATGGGCTACCGGTGATATCTGGGGATCGGCAGGCAGCAATCGAGTGCGGGGGCATCTTGACCGAACTCAACAAGCTGGCTATCCTTGCGAGTCTATTCCGCTAAAAACAACGCAGATCCGCCATGGCGACCAAGCGCACTTACCAACCCAGCAACCTCAAGCGCAAGCGTGATCACGGCTTCCGCGCACGCATGGCGACCGCCGACGGTCGCAAGATCCTGGCCCGTCGCCGCGCCAAGGGTCGTCGTCGCCTGACAGTCTGACCCGTCGCCGGCCCCGTTGCCGGACGTCTGCGTGATTGCAACATCACCACCGCAAAAGCCAGCGCCCGCTGGCTTTCCGCGTTTAGCGCGGGTGCGTGCGAAGGCCGAGTTCGATCGTGTGTTCGGCGAGGGGCGACGCATCGCCGATCCGCTGTTGAGCCTGCATCTGTTGCCGGATTCGCAACCCCCGCGGCTGGGCCTGGCAGTCTCGCGAAAAGTGGATCCGCATGCCGTCGGCCGCAACCGGATCAAGCGCGTCATGCGTGATGCATTTCGCCAAACCCGTGGCCAGCTGGCGCCGGGTGCTTATGTGCTGGTTGCACGCGTACCAGCCGGAAAGGCAGAGAATGCAGATCTGCGGGCAGCGTTCCTGCGCCTGCTGCAACGCGCCGGTGCGTTGCCCGTATCGCCCATGGGCGGCACAATGCCACCAGAAAAACCTTCCCTTCCCTCAAAAAGTGCCGCGCCAATGCGTCGGCCGAGCTTGCCTGCCCGATGACCCAGACCCGTACGTTCCTGTTTATCGCCTGGTTGATGGTGGCGGCCTTTTTGTGGATGGAGTGGAACAAGGAACACCAACCACAACCCGTCGCGCAGACCCCGTCGGCTGTCGTTGCGGCGGCTGGCGCCGTCCCGTCCGCAAACATCCCTGCAGCGAACATTCCCTCGGCCAGCGTGCCGGGAACGGTCGCGCCCCAAGTAATGACGCCTGCACAGGCGCCACGCGTCAGCCTGCGCAACGACATGCTGGTACTGGAACTGGATGGCCGCAGCATTACCTCCGCGAAATTGCTGAAATATCACCAAAGCA
>JBDSGA010000034.1:0-13694 GCA_039919235.1 Thermomonas sp.
CCGCAATACCTGCCGAACCGTTCACAAGCAGGTTCGGGAACCGGGTCGGCATCACCGTCGGCTCGTATTCTTTCTCGTCGTAGTTGAGCTGGAAATTGACCGTTTCCTTGTCGATATCGGCCATCAGCTCATGCGCGAGGCGCGACATGCGCGCTTCGGTGTAACGCATGGCTGCGGCGGAGTCGCCATCGACCGAGCCGAAGTTGCCTTGCCCATCCACCAGCAGATAGCGCAGCGCGAACGGCTGCGCCATGCGCACCAGTGTGTCGTATACCGACTGGTCGCCGTGCGGGTGGTACTTGCCGATCACATCACCGACGATTCGCGCCGACTTGTAGTACGGCTTGTTGCTGTGCGCACCGAGCTCGTGCATCGCGAACAACACGCGGCGGTGAACGGGTTTGAGCCCATCGCGGACATCCGGTAGCGCGCGCCCCACGATCACGCTCATGGCGTAATCGAGGTAGCTGCGACGCATCTCGTCTTCGAGATTGACGGGGATGATTTCCTTGGCGAGCTCTGCCATCAGTGATCCACTTTCCTGAGTCTAGTCGTGCGTTTTTCAGTGCCCACGAGGAACCTGCGACATGCGGTCCGCAAAGGCATCGAGAAGGGAGTTTCAGCAACGTGAAATCATAGCATTTCGAGCCTTCAAAAGCACTTCGGATTCTCACAAGGAATCAATGAGTTAGCGTCGTTTTGGGGCCGCATGTAATCGCCGATGGGCCATGGTGGCAATCGATTCACCATCCACGTCGTAAAACCGAATCCAGCTTTCGCTGTTCAAGTGACTAAATGAAGACCGGATCACGGCGTAGCCGGGACGCTGGCAGCAGCGTCAGCTACCGAACATCGCCTGCATTCTCGCCGCATCGGGCTGCTCGACCACACCTTTCTCGGTGACGAGCGCATCGATCAACGCGTAAGGCGTCACGTCGAATACCGGGTTCCAAGCGGCAATGCCTTCCGCTACCGTTCGGCTGCCACCGACCCCGAACAGCTCGCCGGGATCCCGCTCTTCGATCTCGATCAAGTCGCCCGACGATGTGCCCATGTCGACCGTGGACGATGGCGCCACGACCATGAACTTCACCCCGTGATGACGGGCCGAAATCGCAAGCTGATAGGTGCCGATCTTGTTGGCGACATCGCCATTGGCGCAGATGCGATCCGCGCCGACCACCACCCATTGCACCTGCCCGGTCTTCATCAAGTGCGCGGCCGCCGAATCGGCGATCAAGGTCGCGTCGATTCCGTCTTGCTGCAGTTCCCAGGCCGTGAGCCGCGCACCTTGCAACCAAGGCCGCGTTTCACCGGCGAAGACGCGCGCGATGCGCCCTTCCGCTACGCCCGCGCGGATCACGCCCAATGCGGTGCCGAATCCGGCAGTGGCCAGCGAGCCGGTATTGCAGTGCGTCAGCACGCCAGTACCAGCATCCATCAAGGCCGCGCCGAGGCTGCCCATCGCGCGGTTGGCCGCCAGGTCTTCGGTCTCGATGGCGCGTGCTTCCCGTTCCACACCCTCGCGCCAGTCCGTTCCTGCTTCGCCCAATGCACGCCGCATGCGCGCCAAGGCCCAGGCCAGGTTCACTGCAGTGGGACGTGCGGCATTCAGCCGATCCATCGCCGGTTGCAACTTGTGTGCCGCTTCCGCGCCATCGGGCGCTTCGATTTGATGCGATGCCAACACCACGCCCCAAGCCGCGGCGATTCCAATTGCAGGTGCACCGCGCACGGTCAAGTCGTGGATGGCGGCGGCGACCTTATCGCTGCTGTCGCAGTTGCGGTACTCCACCGCGAACGGCAACTTGCGCTGGTCCAGCAGTTCCAGGGACTTGCCCATCCAGCGGATCGGGCGGATGCGGTCGTAGCGGTCAAAATCGATAGGGCTGTTCATGGCCGCATTATCGCGCAGCCAGTCGATCGCCGGCTTCGCAACCGGAACCGGCGCCGCATGGGCGCCGGTTATTCGATGAGTCACGTTTGGAGATCACGCTTCAGTAAGCGCGGAACTCTGCCCGGCACCCATCCGATACCCAGATGCCGTTGCGGCCATAGCCCCAGCTACGGCCCTGTACACAAGGCGCATTGGACAAGACACGCACAAGTTGTACGCCGGCGCGGGTGTTGGCAGCACACTCACGCGTCCGCCGGTCGTTGGACTCACAGCGGAACACTTGTCCGCCGATGCCGTAGTTGTTGTTGTAATAACCTTCGTTGCCGTTGCTATTACCGTAGCCACCACCGTATTGATTACCAATGCTACGAAACTCAGCGCGGCAACCATCCGTCACCCAGACGCCACCTCGGTTTGATCCCCAGTTGCGGCCCTCGATGCATGCTGCATTCGACAGCTTGCGAACCAGCTGGACGCCACCACGGGTATCCATCGCACACCTCCGGTTGCGTCTGTCATTGGATTCGCAACGGACCACTTGGCCGCCGCCATACCCATTATTTGCGTAGCCATCGTTGCCGTAGCCATCGTTGCCGTAGCCATTGTTGCCGTAGTTACCGCCGTAGTTGCCGCCTTGGTAGCCGCCGTTGCCGACAATGCGGAAATCTGCGCGACACCCCTGCGACACCCAGATACTGTTGCGGCCATAACCCCACGTGCGCCCTTCAATGCAGTCGCTGTTCGATAGTTGCCGTTCAATCATGAACCGGCCACCACCGGTCTCGCACTCGCGCGTACGGCGATCATTCGATTCACACCGAATCGTGCCGCCGCTCGAGTTTGAACCGTAGTACTGCGGTGATGCGGATGCCGGTAATGCTGCGGCGGCGGCCATGATCGTCATGCCCATCATGGATACCTTGATCATGAGTGTGCGCATCGCCAATTCCTCCCGTTGATGCCAATCGCCGTTGATGTCAATCGACGCTTTCCACTTTAATCACGACGGATTAACGCAATGCGAAGGAACGCGCGTCACGCGCTCCTTGAAGAGTCTCCATTCAGGAAACGAATCAGGCTCGCTGGAACTCAAATGCAAGTACGTCTGCGATGCAGGCGGTCTCCAACATGGCCATCAACAAGCGATCGATTCCCAACGCGACACCCGCGCATGCGGGCAAGCCTGAGCACAATCCGGCAATCATGTGAGCGTCCATCTGTGGCACGACGGCGCCACGCGCCTGCCGTACGCGAACGTCCCTGTCGAACCGCTTGCCCTGCTCCGTCGCATCAAGCAGCTCGTGATATCCATTCGCCAGTTCCAGCGGCCCCAGGTAAAGCTCGAAGCGCTGCGCGACCAGGAATCCATCAACATCATTTGCGATACGTGCCAGGGCACACTGGCTGGCCGGATAATCGACCATCACCAGCATTTCATCGTGCCTGAATCCCGGCTGCAAGCGATGGGTCATCAACAAGTCCAGCCAGTCATCGCGACTCAACCCTTTCGGGTCTATCAACACGTCGCCGAGTGCTGCACGCAACGCACCTTCATCTGCGGTGAACGGATCGATGCCCAACACATCCCGATAAAGGTCGCGATAGCGCACCACGCGCAGGTCGGCACGTCGCCCAACCAGGGCCAAGGCTGCCTGTACCAGCGCTGCGGTCTCTTCGATCAGCTGGCAATGATCCCAGCCAACGCGATACCACTCCAACATGGTGAATTCGGGGTTGTGGCGGCCACCCGCCTCGCCATCGCGGAACACGCGCCCCAACTCGTAGCAATCACCCATCCCAGCGGCGAGCAGTCGCTTGAGCGCATATTCCGGTGATGTGCGTAGCCAGCGCGTGCGCGGCGCGCCATCGGTACGGCCACTGAATTCAAGCGAGAACGACGCGATGTTCGGCTCGGTGTTGCCGGCTTGCGACAACACCGGGGTTTCGACTTCCAGTACGTCGCGCGAATGGAAGAATTCCCGGACCAGGCGATTCAGCGATGCGCGCAGGCGCATGGCGTCGCGCGATGCGCTTGGCGTCCAAGATGTATCCGTGTCGAGGTCAACAGTCCAACCGGGGCCAGACTGGAAGCGCATGTTCAACCCGCATGGCTCGCAAGGAACCCCAGCATGGCGGCTTCATCCCATATCTCGATGCCGAATTCTTGCGCCTTTGCCAGCTTGCTGCCGGCGGCTTCCCCTGCCACCACCAGCGATGTCTTCTTCGACACGCTGCCTGCCACCTTGGCGCCCAGCGCTTCGAGTTTGGCGCCGGCTTCATCACGAGACATCGCGGACAACCCGCCGGTCAACACCACGGTTTTGCCTGCCAACGGTCCCTCGGTCGCGCGTTGCGGCGCAGCTTCCGGCCAATGCACCCCGGCCGCCTGCAACGCGGCGATGGCTTTGCGATTGTGTGGCTCGGCGAAAAAATGGGCGATGTGTGCGGCCACGATGGGGCCTACGTCGGGTACCTGTTCCAGCTGCTCTTCGTTCGCGCTCATCAGTGGCGCCAATGCGCCGAAATGCCGCGCAAGCGTCTTGGCAGTGCTTTCACCGACATCGCGGATACCGAGCGCAAACAGCAAGCGCTCCAGCGTGGTGTTGCGGCTCGCGGCGATGGCCGCGACCAGGTTCTCGGCCCATTTCGTCGCGATCTTTCCCGCCTTGACCGTTTCCGGGATCACGCCCGCGGCTTCATCCGAACGCCGTTTCATTTCAACGAAATCATCGACGCCAAGCGCGTACAGATCCGAGATGCCATGCACCTGGCCAAGCTCGACCAACGCATCGATCAAACGTTCACCGAGCCCGTCGATATCGATCGCACGGCGCGAGGCGAAATGGATCAGCGCCTGCTTGCGTTGCGCCGGGCACACAAGCCCACCGCTGCAGCGCGCGACTACTTCACCTTCCTCCCGCTCCACCGCCGAGCCGCAATCCGGGCACACGGCCGGCAATTCATATGGCGGATGCAAGGGTGCGCCATCGGGGCCCAGCGGGCGGCGTTCCTCAATCACCCGCACCACTTCCGGGATCACGTCACCCGCACGGCGCACGATCACGCTGTCACCGACCCGCACATCAAGGCGCGCGATCTGATCGGCGTTATGCAAGGTGGCGCGGGTCACGGTCACCCCACCCACGCGCACTGGCGTCATCAGCACCCACGGCGTCACCGCGCCGGTGCGACCGACATTGACCTCGATCGATGCAACGGTCGTGGCGGCTTCCTGTGCCGGAAATTTGTGGGCAAGTGCCCAGCGTGGTGCGCGCGAGACATAGCCCATCGCACGCTGTTGGTCGAAGCGGTCCAGCTTGTACACCACGCCATCGATGTCATACGGCAATCCATCGCGCGCCGCACCGACGCGTGCGTAGTAGGCCAGCAAGCCTTCGACACCGGTCGCGACATCGGCAATCGGACTGACCGCAAAGCCCAACTCTCGCAACCAAGCCAATACCTGCGAATGGGTTGCGGGCAGCACCGTATCGGTCTCGCCCAGCGCGTAGGCATAGAACGCCAGCGGGCGCTGCGCGGTGATGCGTGAATCCAATTGGCGTAGCGAGCCAGCCGCGCCATTGCGGGGATTCGCCAAGGGCTTTTCGCCGGCGTCGCGGGCACGGGCGTTGTAGGCCTCGAAACCGGCACGCGGCATATAGACCTCGCCACGCACTTCGAGAACATCAGGAATAGGAGCCGCCGATGCATCGCCGCGCAAGCTCAACGGGATCGAGCGAATCGTGCGCAAGTTGGCGCTGACGTCTTCACCGCGGGCGCCATCACCGCGGGTCGCGCCGCGCACAAATATCCCGTGTTCGTAACGCAGGCTGATCGCCAGCCCATCGAGCTTTGGCTCCGTGGAAAACACTGGTGCGCTTTCACCAGTTTCCTTTTCGATGCGACTAACGAAATCCACAACCTCATCATCAGTGAAGGCATTCGACAAGGACAACATTGGCACGGTATGCGCAATTTGTTCGAAGCGGCCAGACGGGGCATCGCCCACGCGCCGGGTCGGTGAATTGGGATCGGCACATTCGGGGTGTGCGGCTTCCAACGCTTCCAATTCGCGCAGCATCGCGTCGTATTCGGCGTCCGGGCGGTCGGGATCATCGAGCACGTGGTAGCGATGGCTCGCGTCGTTGAGCTGACGACGGAGTTCGGAGATGCGAGCAGCGATGTCGGCGATTGCGTTCATGCGTTCTGGTGCCATCGTCCCTGCAAACCGTCCTTGGACTTCGACGCGGTGCGGCTTGGTCTGGGACGAATGGATCACTGCATCGCCCGGCACCAGCCGTGTTGAGCGACACGATGCCTAAATTCTGATTACCAGCGCGTCGGCTTGCTTAGTGGCGCCGCCTGCTGCTGGCGGTCATAGCTGCGCAGTTCGTCGCGGATATGCTGGATACGTTGGCGGCCAAGTGCGTTGCGCTCTTCATCCAGCACTACCCCGTCCAGCAATTCGGACATGCGCTGGGCGGCCGGGAGCATGGTGTCCCAGGCATCCAGTGCAGACAGCGGCGCCGGCAACGTGAGGAAGAAGGCAATCGCTGGCGTTTCCAGTTCACCAATCGTGGCCATCTCGAAGCTGCCAGGCTTGATGATGTTGGCGACGCTGAAGACGGGACCTTGCTCCGGGCGGCCATCCACCAGGCGATGGAATACGTCCATGTGGCCAAAGGTGAGCCCGGCTTTCTCCGCGGCGACCACGATGTCCTGGCCGCGCAGTGTTGTCCCCGCCTTCGCCGCTACATAGAGTGAAACGATGCGGTCGAACTGGTCGGACGTGCGCTTGCCCAATTCACTGGTCGCCTGGCCACCATTGGCCAATGGCAGCTCGTCCTGACTGCCTTCTCCCACCGGTTGGCCCCAGCTACCGGCCAGTTGATCGCCTAGCGATGGCTCTTGGCGACCACCGCCGTCACCGCCGTCACCGCCGTCCGGACGCACGTCGCGCCGGCGCTGCGAGGCCTTGCGACCCCGACCGAAATAGATGATCGCGCCAAGCAACAGCGACATCGCAACCGCGATCCCGATGCGCAACAGAGTCATGTCCGACATCCAGTCCTCCTCAATGCGTGGCGATCATGCGGCGCCTGCCAGGCGCGCGGCTTCGGCGAGATCGACCGACACCAGCCGGCTGACGCCGGGCTCGCGCATGGTCACACCTGACAGTTGCTGCGCGGCTTCCATCGTCGCCTTGTTATGGGTCACGAACAGGAACTGTACCTGCTCACTCATCTCACTGACCATATTGGTGAAACGGGTGACGTTGGCTTCGTCCAACGGCGCGTCGACTTCGTCCAACAGGCAAAACGGCGCCGGGTTCAAGCGGAAGATCGCGAATACCAGTGCCACTGCGGTCATGGCTTTCTCGCCACCAGACAGCAGCGAAATATTGGTGACGCGCTTGCCAGGCGGGCGCGCCATGATGGTTACGCCGGCATCCAGCAAATCCTCGCCGGTCAACTCCAGGTACGCATGACCTCCACCGAACAGGCGCGGATAGAGTTCCTGCACACCCGAATTGACCCGATCAAAGGTGTCCTTGAAGCGGCCGCGGGTTTCGCGATCGATCTTGCGAATCGCGTCTTCCAGCGTGTCCAGCGCAGAGGTGAGATCGGCGTCCTGCGCATCCAGATAGTCCTTGCGCTGCGCCGCTTCGGCGTGTTCCGCGATGGCGGCCAGGTTGACCGGTTCAAGCCGGCGCAACTTCGCATCCAGATCGGTGACCAGCTTTTCCCATGCCGACGCCTCGGCGTCGTCCGCCAGGGTGGCAACCACGTCCTCCATCACCAAGCCGGCTTCGACCACGGCGCGCGAATATTGTTCGGCCTTCAATGCCAGCGCCTGCTGATCCAACTTGCGTTGGCCAATGGCCTCGCGCTGCTGCAAGGATTGCGCATCGCGCTGCTGGCGCGTTTGCTCGAACCCACGCAATTCGATGTCGATGCCTTCCAAAGCAGAGCGCGCGGCAGCCAGCACTTCTTCGGTGCGCACGCGCTCGCTCAGTGCCGCTTGTCGTTCGTCTTCCAAGGCCTTGACCGGCGCGTCACCATCGGCAAGTTGCGCGACCAGATCACCCAAGCGTGAATCGAGTTGACCGCGCTGGCCACCCATCCGTTCCAGCGCCTGCGCCAACGCCACGATCTGCGCACGTTGCGATTCCACCGTCAGCGCCAGCGCATGCATGGCATCGCGCGATTCACGGGCGGCGTTGCGCGCGGCGTCGCGGGCTTCACCGATCTCGCGACGCTCGCTGTCCAGCAGCCGTCGGGCGGTTTCCAGATCGCCCATGCTGGTCACCGCCACTTCAACGCGCTGGCGAGCCTCGCGAACTTGCGCGCGACCGCCTTCCAAGGTGCTTTCAAGCTGCGCCAGTTCGGCATCGATGTGTTCGATGCGGCCACGCGCCGAATCCAGTCGACCTTGCTGGCTTTGTAGCTGGCCGGCCAATTCAGACACGCCGCGGTGCGCCAGATACAGCGCACGTTGCGCGTCTTCGCGCTGCTGTTCGACAGCCAGCAGTTGGTCGCGTAGTGACGTCAATGAGGCTTCCAGTCCGCGTTCGCGCGCGACGTGGCCTTCGATTTCCACGCGCAGCGACTGGATCTCTTTTTCGCGCAGCAGTGCACCCTGCTTGGCGGCGCCAGAGCGCACCACGCGCACCCAACCACTGCCCAGCCGCTCACCCGCGCGGGTAATGATGGATTCGCCATCGCCCAAGCGCGCCTGAATTGCACTCGCATCCGCTAGCGATTCGGCGGCGTGCAGCTTCGAAAGCAACCGGCGGATGGCGAGCGGGCCTTGCACCTTGCTGGCGAGCGAACTCGGTGCGAACTCGGCGGCGCCGGTTTCGAACGAAACCAAGGCCAGCCGCCCGTCGGCGAGGTCGCCCAACGCTTCGACGAGCGATTCGGGATGATCAACCAGCACGCCTTCGATCATCTGCCCAAGCGCGGCTTCCACCGCGTTTTCCCAGCCGGATTCGACCTGCAGGCGCTCGCCTACGCGCGCCCCGTTGTCCAGCCCACGTTGCTTGAGCCACGCCACCGCCGCGCCCTGCTCTTGCCCAAGCGCCGCGTGTTGCAGCGTTTCCAGCGATGCCAAACGACCACGTGCCGCCTGCGCCTGTTTGCGCAGCTCGGCCAATTCTGATTGCCGGGTGCGTTGCTGCTCCTGCAACACTCCCAAGCCTTGTTTGCGGATTTCGACATCGGTGGTGAGGTCTTGGAGCGCCGTTTTTTGGTCGTCGTGGTGATCCTGTAGCGTTGCAAACGCGTCGCTCAGTGCTTGCAAATCCAGCCCGGCGCGCTCCGCGCCCAGCTGTTCGCGGCGACGGTCGGCATCGAGGTTTTGCCGATCCAGGTGTTCAATGCGGGTGCGTTCGACATCACCGGCGCGCGCAGCTTCAGCCTGCGCCGTGCTGTGCGCATCCCAGCGCTGCTGCCAGTCCGCCAACCGCGTTTCAGCTTCGCGCCACGCGTCCTGGCGGGTTCCATCGTCGTCCTGCAGATCAAGCAGGCGTGGTTCTGCATCGGCCACCGATTCGCGCAGGATATCGAGCTTTTGCTGGTCGCCGCTGATATGCCCACCGATTTCGCTCAGGGCCGACTGCGCTTCTAGGTGCGCACGCTGCAAGCGGCTGGACAGCTCGCGCTGGTGGGCAATCTGCTGTTCGACGCGAGCCAACGTGCTGCCGACTTGGTAGACCGACGCTTGCGCCGCATTCAGCGCGTCGCTTGCGCCTTCGCGGCGCCCGCGCCCGGTTTCAAGTTCACGTTCCGCTTCACGCTGCTCGGCGATCAATTGCTCGAGCCGGGTTTCTTCCTGTACCAGCTTTTCCCTGAGGCGCTGGAGCTTGCTGTCCAGCGTTCGGAACTCCAGCGCTTTCCATTCGGCATCCTTGATGTGGCGCTCGGTCTGGATCGCGGTGTATTGCTCGGCCTGGCGCGCTTGGCGGGCGAGGTGCTGCAATTGCTTGGCGACTTCCTCGCGCACGTCATTCAGGCGGTCGAGGTTTTCGCGGGTGTGGCGGATCCGGGTTTCGGTTTCCTTGCGGCGCTCCTTGTATTTGGAGATGCCGGCCGCCTCTTCCAGATACACCCGCAACTCTTCGGGCTTGGCCTCGATGACCTGCGAGATCATGCCCTGTTCGATGATCGAGTAACTGCGCGGGCCAAGCCCGGTGCCGAGAAACAGGTCGGTGATGTCGCGGCGGCGGCAGCGGGTGCCGTTGAGCGCGTAGAGACTCTGTCCATCCCGGCTGACGATGCGCTTGACCGAGATTTCGTTGAATGCGGCAAATTCGCCGGTAATGGTGTGGTCTGAATTGTCGAAAATCAGTTCCACCATCGCTTGCGACACAGGCTTGCGCGTGGAACTGCCGGAGAAAATCACATCGGTCAGCGAATCACCGCGCAGGCGGCTGGCCGCGCTCTCACCCATCACCCAGCGGATGGCGTCGATGATGTTGGACTTGCCACAACCATTCGGACCCACCACCCCGGTCATGTTGGTCGGCAGGTGCAGGGTGGTCGGATCGACGAACGACTTGAAACCGGACAGCTTGATGGTGGACAGGCGCATGCGACGTTCGATGTTCCCGGCAGCGACACTGGCCGCAGCATTGATGGAGATTAGTTTAGGTTTGTCATCCAACAAATTGATTTAAAAGGATGACACATCCGACAAACGTCGGCCGATCTGCGAGTATAACGGGGCTAGCTGACCTCGTCCGGCGCCATGGCAGTGATCACCAGTGCATGGATGTCGGTGATCATCATCTCGCCTAACGCGGCATACACCAGCCGATGCCGCGCCAAAGGCAGCTTGCCCGCGAATGCCGCACTAACCACGCGCACGCTGAAGTGACCTTGGCCACCTCGGGCACCGGCGTGTCCGGCGTGTTTGTGGCTGTCATCGCCGACTTCCAGCGAGATAGGCGACAGTGCCGCCGTGATGCGCTCGCGGATGCGTTCGACCCGTTCCGGATTCAGCCGTGGGATATCGGCTTCGGTCCAATCCTCGCTCACGGCAGCACGCGCTTGAATGGCCGCACATCGACCCTGGCGTAGACGCCTGCGGCCGCATAGGGATCCGCGTCGGCCCACGCACGCGCGGCTTCCAGCGACTCGAATTCGGCGATGACAATACTGCCGGAGAACCCCGCAGGACCCGGATCCTCGGCATCGATCGCCGGACACGGGCCTGCCAGCAGCAAGCGGCCTTCATCGCGCAGGGCGATCAATCGCGCGAGGTGCTCCGCTCGTGCAGCCAGCCGTGCAGGTAGGACGTCGACGCCATCGAATCCTTCAATCGCGTACCACATGGGCGGCTCCTCAAATCAGATGGGCTTATTGTAGAAGGCGATTTGTAGAAGGTGATGGCTGGACAGGCTCGCGGTGACCCCGTAACCTTGACCAATCGCTTAGGCTCGATCCAGCGGCCCAGCGCGAATCCGGCTCTCAACCGCACCGCGCCCGCCGACTGCTCCAGCCGAATCCGCCACCCGTCACGATGACGCGCCTATTTGGCCGCGCTCACCGCAGCCGCATGGCGAACCCGCAACATCGCAAGACCCACCGACCGCACGCGCGGTCATCGCGACAGGCGTGGCCCGGAGGGGGCCCCCAACTGATGACACCAGAAACCAGCAGCGGCGCGAGCGCCCACGCACCCAATTCGACGCAGACGCGCCAAACGCCAACAGCCCCGCAGCAGCAGGAAATGCCGCTGGCGATGGTGCTTGGCCAGCCCCTGCTGCAGATCCCGCAGGACTTGTACATCCCGCCGGATGCTTTGGAGATCATCCTCGATGCGTTCGAGGGTCCGCTGGACCTGTTGCTGTACCTGATCCGCCGGCAGAACCTCGAGATCCTTGACATCCCGGTCGCCGAGATCACGCGCCAGTATGTCGATTACATCCAGACGATGCATGAGATGCGCTTCGAGCTGGCGGCGGAATACCTGGTCATGGCCGCGATCCTGGCCGAGATCAAGTCGCGCATGCTGTTGCCGCGGCCGCCGATCGAGGAAGGGCTTGAACACGATCCGCGCGCCGACCTGGTACGGCGCCTGCAGGAATACGAACGTTTCAAGCAGGCTGCGGAAGACCTGGATACCTTGCCCCGGCAGGATCGCGACACTAGCCCCGCCGCCGCGTTCATGCCCGACCACGCCGCCATGCGCGAGCCGCCGCCGGTGGATCTGCGCGAAATGCTGTTGGCACTGCACGACATCCTCAAGCGCGCAGAACTATTTACCCAGCATGCGATTCGCCGCGATGCGCTCAGCGTGCGCCAACGCATGGGTGAACTGCTGGAGCGGCTGAACGATGGCGCGTTCCACCGTTTCGAATCGCTGTTCACCGTGGAAGAAGGCCGGCTTGGCGTGGTGGTCACCTTCCTCGGCATGCTGGAACTGGCCAAGGAACGCCTGCTGGACATCGTCCAGGAAGGTGCGCTGGCAACGATCTATGTGAAATCCCTTGCCGCTGGCACGGATGACCCGGACGCACTGGAATTCTCCAGTGAGTTCGATGACGCCGAAGCCGCCAACGACTCAAGCAAATGAGCCAAATGGACCAGACCCTCGTCAATCGCATCGTCGAAGCCGCGCTGCTCGCGAGCAGCCAGCCACTAACCGTGGTCCAGCTGCAAGCGCTGTTTCCCCTCGACGAACCCGCGCCGGAAGGCAGTATCCAAGCCGCCCTCGAGCAGTTGCAGGCCGTCTGCGAAACACGCGGCGTGGAGCTGGTCGAACTTGCCTCCGGCTGGCGCTTCCAGGTCAAGACCGAGGTGCATGCATGGGTCTCGCGCCTGTGGACCGAACGGCAAGTCAAATACACCCGCGCCACCCTCGAAACGCTGGCACTGATTGCCTACCGGCAACCGATCACCCGCGGCGAGATCGAGCAGGTGCGCGGCGTGGCGGTCAGCAGCAACATCATCAAGGCGCTGGAAGAACGCGAGTGGATCCGCGTGGTCGGCCACCGCGATGTGCCCGGCAAGCCCGAACTGCTGGCGACCACCAAGAGCTTCCTCGATTACTTCGGTCTGAAGCGCCTGGATGAACTGCCGTCGCTGTCGGAGCTACGCGACATCGGCGAGCTGGAACCACAGCTGCCGTTCGAGCCTTTGATTCCTGCAGGTATTAGCAGTGACGCAATAGACACCGGGGAAATGGAGTCAGAGATCATTTCCAGCGACGATAACGAAAGAACCGACACCGATGGGCGGGAAATGTTCTCTGACCCCATTTCCGCCACCCACCAACAACCCACTGGAGACGACGCCGAACCGGCATCGTCGGAATACGAGAAAACTGATGAGCAATGAGAAAACACCCGGCAAGAGCAGCCGCAGCCCGCTGAGCCTGAAGCGCGATGCCGCAGCGCCCAAGGAAGCCGCACGCATCGAGGAACGCCTGCACAAGGTTCTGGCGCAGGCCGGACTGGGCTCGCGCCGCGCGCTGGAACAGCGCATCGCAGACGGCCTGGTCAAGGTCAATGGCGAGGTTGCGCGCACCGGCATGAGCATTACCGGTGGCGACAAGATCGAGATCGATGGCCGCACGTTTGTTGCCAGCGCGCTGACGGATCCGCCGCGCGTGCTGATGTACAACAAGCCGGAAAGCGAAGTCACCACCCGCGAAGACCCGGAAGGTCGCCCGACCATTTTCGAAGCGCTGCCGTCATTGAAGGGCGCGCGCTGGATCGCGATCGGCCGCCTCGATATCAACACCACCGGCCTGTTGCTGCTCACCACTGACGGCGAGCTGGCCAACGCGATGA
>JBDSGA010000035.1:0-2672 GCA_039919235.1 Thermomonas sp.
AGTTCGGCCTCGGGGATGTTTGGTGTCAGCACGGTCGCCATCGGTAATAGCCGCGTGCGCAGCGCATGCAGGGCATCGTCTTCCAGAAGTTTCGCGCCGGACGTCGCCACCATCACCGGATCCAGCACGATGCAGCGCGGGCGATGGAATTCCAGTGCATCGGCGACGACGTGGATGACCGCTGCATTGGCCAACATGCCGAGCTTGACTGCGCCGATGTTGAAATCGTCGAAGCACGCATCGATTTGCGCACGCATGAATTCGACCGGCGGCACATGGACGGAAGTGACGCCACGCGTGTGCTGCGCGGTCAGCGCGGCGATCGCCGACAACCCATGCACGCCGAACGCAGCGAACGTGCGCAGGTCGGCCTGGATGCCTGCGCCGCCACCGGAATCGCTGCCGGCAATGGTCAGGGCAGACGGCAGGATGAGGTGATCCAACGGTGGAGCTCCTGATGTGGGCAGCTTGCATGATGCAGGCCAAGCTGCGCCCGAGCGAACTTGTGCCTGGATGAGTCCTTGCGGTCGTGCGTATCAAGAGGTGTGCGAACACCATTGAGACGCCTCTATAGACCACGCTTACGATGCGGTAATATACTTTTAAAGTGATGTTATAAATATCAATTCTAATTGATTAAATCGATCAAGCGATCTCGGAGTGAATGATGATCACGGGGGCCCAGATGCGTGCGGCGCGTGCGTTGCTCGGAATAGATCAGAAGACGTTGGCGCGCATGGCTGGTGTTTCAGTGCCTACCATCCAGCGGATGGAGGCAAGCCACGGCAACGTGCGTGGCATAGTCGATTCCCTCACCAAAGTGGTGACCGCATTTGATGCGGCAGGCGTTGAATTGATCGGTGAAAATTCGCAAAGCAGCGGCGGCGGGCGCGGCGTGCGCCTGAAGAGCGGTAGCGACCAGTGATTGCCGCATTGGAAGCGTCGCGCGCCGGGTTGTTCCGTCGCGCCCAATGGCTGCCCAACATCATTGCAGGCGTCATCGTCGGGGTCGTGGCACTGCCACTGGCCATGGCCTTCGCGATTGCGTCGGGGGTCAAGCCCGAACAGGGGTTGTACACGGCGATCATCGCGGGCGTCGCAGTGTCGTTGTTCGGCGGGTCTCGTGTACAGATCGCTGGGCCTACTGGCGCGTTCATCGTGATCCTGGCTGGCGTGGTGGCGAAGTTCGGTGTGAGCGGCCTCATGGTCGCGACGCTGATGGCCGGCGTGATCTTGGTGGCGATGGGAATGGCGCGCCTTGGCGCCGTGATCCGGTTCATACCGGATCCGGTGATCGTGGGGTTCACTGCGGGGATCGCGGTGATCATCTGGGTGGGACAGTGGGCGTACTTCTTCGGCTTGCCGACGCCGGGCGATGCACCGTTCTACCTCAAGACGTGG
This sequence comes from Thermomonas sp., assembly GCA_039919235.1. Lineage (GTDB taxonomy): Bacteria > Pseudomonadota > Gammaproteobacteria > Xanthomonadales > Xanthomonadaceae > Thermomonas. Next base: position 1,402 of record JBDSGA010000035.1, read on the forward strand.
CATCAGATTCAATCATTCGTACACCTGCAGCCGACGACAGCATTGCTGGGGCTGCTCAGCCTTGCGCTGGCGGTGCTGGGGCCGCGAATTCCAGGTTTTTCACGTGTGCCAGGTCCGCTGCTGGCGATGCTGGTGGCGACCGCGCTGGTCGTATTGCTCGACCTCAGGGACGTCGCAACCATCGAATCCACGTTCGGTGCGATTCCGCGCGGCGTGCCGACATTGCAGGTGCCGGAGATGGGCTTTGATCGCGTCGTGCAGCTGCTGCCATCCGCGTTCACCATCGCCATGCTCGGCGCGATCGAGTCGCTGCTCTCCGCGGTCGTCGCCGACGGCATGGCCGGCACGCGCCACGATTCCAACCAGGAACTGATCGGGCAAGGCGTGGCCAATATCCTGTCGCCGCTGTTTGGCGGTATTGCGGCGACCGGCGCCATCGCGCGTACCGCCACCAATATCCGCAACGGCGGCACGTCTCCGTTGGCAGGCATCGTCCACGCGATCACGCTGCTGCTGATCCTGGTCGTGCTGGCGCCCTACGCGGGCAAAGTGCCGCTATGCGCGTTGGCAGCCATCCTGTTCGTGGTCGCCTGGAACATGAGCGAAGCTCCGCGCTTCGTCCGCTTGGTACGTCGCGCGCCGCGCGCGGATGTGGTGATCCTGTTGATCACCTTCAGCCTGACCATCGTCACCGACCTGGTGGTCGCGGTGAACATCGGCGTGATCCTGGCGATGTTCCAGTTCATGCGCCGGATGAGTGCAGAAGTTGCCGTGGTGGCGCATGGCGAAGCCAGCCTGCGACATGAGCTGGCTGAGGCGGGGCTGGAGGCGCTGCCGAAAGATGTCCTGGTGTATGCGATTGAGGGACCGTTCTTCTTCGGGTCGGTGGATTCGCTTGAACGCGCGCTTTCATGGTCGCGGGAAGCACCGCGCTGCGTGGTCTTGCGCCTGGACCGCGTGCCGCTGGTCGATGCCACGGGCCTGAAGCGGCTGGAATCGACGATCCAGCACTTGAAGGGACGCGGCGTGGAAGTGTTGCTGACCGGTGCCAGCCAGCGCGTGCTGCGCAAGCTGGTGCGCGCGCAGATCGTGCGTCGCGACCAGGCACCAATTTACTTTGGCGACCTGGCCGATGCATTGCGCCACATCGAATCCGAGCGTAGTTCAGGTTTGCCCGCTAACGCTGGTTGACGTGTCGGGCTGACGTGGCCGCTGAACCAGTTCCGTTACAACACTTCCGACGCGAAATCGGCCAGTCGCGAACGCTCACC
>JBDSGA010000036.1:0-9123 GCA_039919235.1 Thermomonas sp.
GCTTGGCGCGGCGCACGAAGCGCAGGCGCGTCACGTCGCTGTCGCGATAATCGCGGTAGCCGGATTGGGTGCGCTGCGGCGCCGGGATCATGCCCTCGCGCTCGTAATAACGGATGGCGTCGATGCCTACATCGGCCCGTTGGGCCAGTGTTCCGATCTTCATGGGAGCTCTCAGTGTTCGGCGTCTGCCGCGTCTGGAGCATGGATTGTGAACCCTAGACCATGGTCAAGAGTCAAGTGTTTCCAGAGCGGGTGTGTTCAGTGATCCAGTACTTCTTTGCGCGTCGGATGGGTGAAGGTTCCGCTGTCGTTTGTCACCTCCGCGCAAGGCTATCGGTACGGCTTGCGGATCGGTAACTACGGTGATCTGGCGCGCTAGTTGCAGGTTCCCCGCCAGCACCAGGTCAACGCCCATCGCTGCGGCAGTGGACTCCGGTGTCGTCGCCAGCAAGTGCGTCCTGCGGTCGTGGCCCTGAAAGCGGATGCGGTTGTACTCTGCCCACGTGAGCAACAGCAGGCTTGCGATTCCCAGCGCTTTCAACAGCAGCAGGAACAGATCGACGTCGATGAACCCCGGGTAATGTTGCAATTCGCTGTAACCCAGCCGCGTGCTCAGCCACCACATCGTCAGCGTGGCAATCGGCAACCACAGATACAGATAGGCGCTCCACGCCAAGAGCGTCAACAGGCGATAGGCATTCCGCCCGGCCTTTGATTGCAGGCGAGGTTGATGGATGAACAACGCATCAAAGGGTTGATTCAAGTCGTTCATCGGTAGCCCCGGTCTGGACTTTCCCAGATCGCCCGGGCCCCTTTACGGCGCAGTGCCGCCTTCGGGAAGGCGAACACCATCGTCGTCATGTTGATCATCCAGTAGGCCAATGGATACCAGATCATCCAGAAGAAATTGCGCCAGACCCCCGGCTCATAGCGGCGGTCGATCCAGTGACTGACCGCGAACTGCAGCAGGCACAGCAAGCCCAGCGCGAAGCCGTTCCAGCGTGGAATCAGTGGGCTGATATGGAACGGTTCCGGCAACGGAATGACCATGCCGACCAGCCAGAGCAGGATCATCGCAGACACCACGTAGGCCCAGACGACGCTGAACATGAATTCCAGCACCACGCCCCACATGCGCCGTGCGTTCCAGTGCAACATCCCCGTCGTGTGGCGCAATAACACCTCCACGCCGCCCTGGGCCCAGCGCAGTCGCTGTTTCCACAACCCTTTAAGGGTTTCTGGCATCAGGATGTAGCACAACGCATTAGGCTCGTAACGGATGTCCCAGTGGTCACGTTGCAACCGCCAGCTGATGTCGATGTCCTCGGTCACCATGTCGTCGGCCCAGTAACCCACGCGGTGCAATGCGGTGCGGCGGAACGCGCAAATCACGCCGGAGACGGTGAACAGGCGGCCATAGGTTCGCTGGGCGCGCTTGATCATGCCGATGATCGACGAGAACTCGCCGACCTGCAGGCGGCCGAGCAGGGTGGAACGATTGCGGATTCGCGGGTTGCCGGTCACGGCGCCCACCCGCGGGCCGCTGGTCAGGTGCAGGATCATCCAGGACACCGCGTACGGGTCCAGCAAGGCGTCGCCATCGATACACACGAAATATTCGTTGCGGGAGGCCAGCGCCCCCACGCGCAGGGCATTGGCCTTGCCAAGATTGCGGTCCAGGTGGATCACCCGCAGCCATGGGTAGCAATCGAGCAAAGCATCCAGGCGCGCGGCGGTATCGTCCGTGCTGCCGTCATTGATTGCGATGACCTCGTACAACGGGTACTGCTGCAACGCCAACGCCGCCATCGTTTCGTCGACGGTCTCGCCTTCGTTGTGGCAAGGCACCAGGATCGACACCGGGGGAGTTTTCGCGAGCACCGGAGGGTGGCGAAAATTCGGTTGGCCGCGTTCCCGCCGCACGTAGTAGTACAGCGCGCCCACCATCCAGAAAAACGACATCAGCACCGGGTAATAGAAGGCGAAGCGGCCGAACATTTCGAACCATTCGTCGAGGGTCATCAATCGCCCCAACCGTAGCCAAGGGCGATCGAACCTTGGGTCTCTCGTCGGCCATCGTAGACAGGTCGCGCTGCAGCCAGGTCCAGTTGCCACCAGCGGCCGGCGCCTGCGCCGAACCGCATCGCATAGCCCAGTCGCGGTACCAGATGGCTGCCGAAGCCTTGCTGCCAGTACTCGACGACACTTGGTCGCACGGACTGCCAGCTTTTGGCGAATCCGCGGAACCCATGCACCAGTCCTGCTTCGACACTGGCATCGCGGCGCGGATTGAAATACGCCGCATCGTGGAGCGAATTGGCACTGGCATAGACGCTCGCGAAGGCACTGGTGACAGTACCGGCGTGGGCCCGTATCCGCGCCTCGCCGCCGAACGACACCGACTGGCGTCGGTTGCCGTCATCGAAGTGCGCAGCCTGCAGTCCCCCATCGATCCGCCAGCGTTCGCCGTGGCGATAGGTTGCCGAGATTGCAGCGGTATCGCTTCCGATCCCGCTGGCACGCGCCTGCAATGAGGATTCCGGGTCGTTAATACCCAAGCGGGCACCTAAACGCAGCTGATCACTGGTCCAGACCGATGAATCCAGGACGGCGTAGGCCTGCGGCAGGAAACGGTCGAAACTGCGGCCGGCTTCGAGGGCGGCCTCGCCGCCAGTGAGGGTGCGCCCCAGTCGCACGCCGGCGTAACGGGCAACTGGGGTGGCATCGCGGAATTGGGCTCGATGGTCCGCGAGGTGGGCACCGATGCGCCAACCGTCGGCGAGTAACGGTCCGTCGACGCGCACGGACATGCTGGACTCCTGCGCGCCATTGGGCGAGGCAATCGCGGCCGAACGACTTTCCCCGTAACGAGCGGAAATCGCGCCCCGGCTGCGCATCGTCAACTCGATCCGTTTTTGCAAATCGGCATCGCCATCCATGCCCAGCACGGCGTACGCCCGATCAGGCCGCCCCAGGTCCATCCACGCCAACGCGAGCGTTTCGCGCGCGTCGCGATTGCCAGTGTGGTCAATCAGTTCGATGGCCGCACGCGGCCGCGCACGCTGTCGTTGCAATGCTGCCCGCTCCACGACCAAGGACTCACCGGCCTTGCTTGCATCAACCTGTGCGAGCGTGCGTTCGGCGTCGTCGAAGCGTTCGTCCCAGCGCTGAAGCCTGGCCAGCACCAACTGAGCATCGGCATTGGCTGCTGGCATATCCGGGGCTTGCCGGGGCGCGTTTGCGATCCATTGATCGAGATACTGGATCGCGGTGTTGTGTTGACCCTGGTCCGCCAGCGAATAGGCATAGCGAATCGCGGCAGCCGTGTCCGCAGGATTTGCGGACACGGCGCCTTGCAACAGTTGTCCAGCTTCGCCAGCCTGGCCAGTCTTGGCGAGGGCCTCTGCGATCGCGGCAATCACATACGACGGCGGCTCCGCACGCTGGCCCTCCAGCGCCCGAAAGACGGCCACGACATCCGGATAGCGCTGCGCCAGGAACAACGCATACAGGCGGTCAGCTTGCACCCTGCGCCATGCCCCCGAGTTCGGATCAAGCGTGGATGCCAGCGCCGCACCTTCCCGGGAGATCGCCAGCAACGCCACCGTGCGCGACTCACTGGACACTTCACCTTCTTGCACGCGAATGCGTTGCGCCAGCTGATCGGCGACTAGGGACGGATCCTGACCTTGGGAGGCGCTTTGGGACGGGGTTGTGGCCGACACGGAAAAGGCCAGCAATAGCGTCAGAGCGCCTACCGGTAACGATGCATGCAGTGGTTTCATTCCAAGCTCTCGAGCGCTCTCGGAGAATTAAAGCAATAATCATGCCAGATCAACCAATTCCACTGTGTGAGAGATTCCAGAATTGGAAATTCGAACGTGAAAGACCAGTAAGGCCACGGGCTTGCGATGGCTCAAGCCCATATCCAAGGCGCGTCATTTTGACTCTTGGTTACTTGGCACTCAGGCGCGCACCGGGATCCAGCTCTACATTTCACTATCCAACCCAATCGCGTGCACGCCTCACATCGCTGGGTTAGTCTGCGGCTCAGGGGGAGGCGCCCGCATGACCGACAAGGATGCCAACGCCGACGACCTCGCGCGTTTCATAGCCAAATGAAAAGCCGTGGATGCAATCCACGCTCGATACCGGCAGCGCCGGACTTGATAGCGACGTCGCACATCGCCGCCACAAAACCCAATGCCTGGCCGAAAGACGCCGTGAAGCAAGTCCGCGCCGTCGCAGACTTGCTCGCGTCCAGCGCCCTCCCGCTCTCACTTGCTGATGAAGTCGCTCGGTTTGACTGGCCATGGACATGCCCCGGAGCTAGGCGCTTCGTAACCATGGGTCGCCCTATGGTGAGCGCTCTACCGAGCGCGGTGCCTAATTTTTCGTTCCAGCCGAGACCGCTTCTCGACTCGTCTGCCGCGCGCCCGTGAACCACAGTGTCCCACCCGCTGCGCGGTCCAGATTGACTCAGGAATTAGCCGCCATGCCCAAGATCTTGCTTGCCTTCGCATTACTTGCGAGCCAATATTTCGGGACGGTGCTTGCCTGCTCTTGTCCGCTGTCTAGTTCACCTCAGGAAGAAGCGGCAAAAAGCGTCAACAGGTTTGCCCGGACTGTCACGGCAATCGAAACAATCTCACCGCCACGCCCTGGACAAGCATCGGTACTCGAAGTGTTCTTCAACGATATCCGCAGCCTTCTGACGGGCAAGACCATTCGGCGGTAAAGAAGTTTTGAGCCATACCAGATCGTTACGTTCCAGGTTCGCCGTACATACCACGGACAATATTCACCGATCCGCCGCAACAATGCGGGGAGGTCAGCTCAGCTTGTAGCTATCGCTTTGAACACGGCAAAAATGACGTCGTCTATACCTTTGAGCGGCAGGGCGAGTTCGCAGCTGGCTGGTGTTCCCGAACCGGCTTGAGCAACGATCCGGATTCAGGCTATCAATTACTGGGGACTGCTACCTGACTGTTCGCTCCTAGCGAGACGGCGACGTTGACGTGGGCGATTCGCACGCGCAGCACTGCCGCTGGTGTCAGTCAGCCGAATATTGAATCAGAGCGACTTCAGATATTCCACAAGATCAACGCGCTGGGCGTCAGTCAATCCCAGGTTCAGTTTTTTCTCGTCGTTGTAACGATTCACTACGCAGGCCAGATCCTGTCTCACCAGATCTTTTACGCCGGCCAAACTACCGATGCCGGAGCCATCCATGCACTTGCTTGTGGCGGGATTCAATGCGCCTGAGCCGTCATGGAAATAAGGTGGGTGCTGCCAGATACCCTTTAGCGGTGTCACCCGCCATTTCTTTGTCGCCGAGAACGTGATGTAGTGCTTGTCGAGCGCAACGCTTGCGCTGGCGGGGTGCAGGCCAAATGTTTCGACATCGGTGAACGACGCCCCGCTGTGACAGCCCGAGCATTTTGCTTGCCCTTCGAATAGCGTCTTCCCGCGGGAGGCTGCCTCGGTGTTGAGGTCGGACGCAACGGCCCATTTTCTTCCGTCCACACCAAGCGCTGGCGCCGCAATCGACCATTGGTAGGCCTCCAACTGCGGCAGGATGGCGGTGATGCGATCGTCTCCGACACGGTGATCCACCTTGAGAGGTTTGCCATTGATGATGAGACGTGGGTCAGAGAATGTGCCGTGACCGTGCATTTGTACGACGCCGACATAGCGATTCCAGTAAGCCGTCGGGCCCACCGGTTCGTGGGCGGCATCGCCATCGCCCGTGAAGATGCCCTTGCTCAAACCCGCTAAACCGAATGCGGGCGGTATGACAACCGGGATTCCGCCGGCTTTCTTGTACGCGGCGATGTTGGCGTCGATGTCGGGTGCAACGGCAGGATTGCTGCCCGGGTCGGTGTGCGCATTAATGCGCGGATCATAAAAGCCCGGCCCGTATAACTTCGCCCATGACGCATATTCGGCTTTCTGCGCCGGTGTAAGTGCCGGAGACAGCGAAATAATAGTGCCGGGTTGCAGGTCACGATTCGGCCAACCGTCCAGGCGCGTACCAATGATTCCCGCGAGGTTGATCATGGCGCCTTTCAGACCAGGCGCCGTCACCGGCAGATCCCTGGCGACCGTGGAATGACACAGTGCGCACGTGATACCGACGCGATCCAGGTGCAGTTTGCCGTCCGCTCCCTTGCTGACCTGCCCTTTCAAGCCGACCACGGCATTCAGGCTCAACAAGGCAAGCGTGGTTTGCGGATCATCAAGCGGTATGCTGCCGTCCGTGACACCTTTGACAACCTCCGGCGGGAGCGCGGCAGCATCGATTTTCAGTCCTACCGATGCGGCGGTGAGCGGATCCACTGCCGACTCGATCACCGTGTTCATCTTCAGGGTATCGGTCCAGAACGTCTCGTCGCCAAAGGTGTCGTAACGAAACGTCTGTTGGCCAGCAGCCACCAATTGCGGATCGAGCGGCAGTTGCGGCACTTGACTGGCTGGGGCGGAGCCTGCATCGGTGGCATGGCCGCAACCGGTCATAGCCACGCCAAGCGCAACCGATATCGCGACCGGCAACCAGGCTTTGCGCATCAATGTGTTCATTGGTTTCCCCTTGGATTTCTGAACGTATTGCTTCGAAACTTGCGTTTCCCCATGAAGCATTGGTAACAGGCGCGAGACGCGCACCGCTTCCACTTTCTTTAGCTCAAAGGTGCGGTGCCACGCGCGAGGTCGCGGTGCGTTCGCCTGTGCACACGTGTTGGCGGTGGAGTAGCCCTTGCAGCATTGCTCGATCCCGCCCTGTATTCGGACGGCGACACGCCGAAAAGCGATTTGAACGCGGTGCTGAAATGCGAATGGCTGGAAAAGCCCAGCTCAAGCGCCAACGTGGTGAGGTCTTCGCAGCGTGGCAACTCGACAAGTGCGCGGTTGAGCCGCAGTCGCATGTGGTAGCGACAGAGTGGTATGCCTTCCGTTCGCGTGAACGCGTCCGTGAGGTAAGCGCCGGACACCTGGACGGCTTGTGCGATATCGTTGAGCGAGATGGATTTATCCACGCGTGCGTGCAGGAACTGCTTTGCTAAGTCGACAACGCGCAGCGGTGAGCCTCGAACAACTGCTTGCGTTGGCTCCAGCGCTTCGCCGAGCAGGGCGATCATCAGCTCGTCGCAGGCGAGCGAATCATTCATCGAACCCTCGACCTGCCGCAGGCGCTGAGTGCACATGTTCATGCGTGGCAGCGCCGGTCTCGCGATTCTCTGGAAGGCGGGATGTCGCGATGGCACTGCATGCCCGCATAATTCCTGCAGCAGTGAGAGGTGCGGCGTGAGGATGATGCTGTCATGCCCAGCGCCGGCAACATGCGCGTCGGCATAGTCTTCGCCCGCACCAACGAAAAGGACCTTGGTCGAATCCAGGAACATGGTCTTGGCGGCGACGTGCCACTCGAAAGCGCCCGAATAGGGCAAGACAAGCTGATATTCAGCAGAGTGTCCGCGAGGTGCCGGGCAGTTGCCCGGCGCGCTGAAATCCTCGATGCGACCCAGCAAGCTTGAATGCAGGACGCGGCGGCGAAGGCCTATCGCCGAACATTTAGTCGCGACTGCTCCGAGTGATGCTTCGAACATGAAACGCCTCGTTGGATCACTGACTACCTGAAGTTGGATGCAGCAAGGCTGCAAAGGTGACAGCGCTGTCATTCTGGCACTCCTTGCCAAACTGCAATTGCAGCGCTCCTTGCTTCGGCCGGCGACGAATGAATGCTTATGAAGACGGAGTCGTCTTTATCTTGACGTTATAAAATAGGCTTTACACATACATCACTGTAAATTAGCTTTGGAAGGCGCACCGTATCTGGGCCGCAACCCGCGACGCATTCCGGAGCCTTCCCATGTCCACACCAAACACACTTCTCGGCTTTGCCATCGCACTGGCACTGGCCGGCTGCAATCAGGCCACCCCGCCAGCCGAGACAGTTGCTCCCCCTGCTGCAGTCGAAGCGGCTCCCGCGCCTGTTGAGGCGACTCCGCCAGTTGCTGAAGCAGCGGCTGTTCCCGCACCGAAGCTGCAGGCCGCGTTGCGCGATTTGTGGCACGGGCACATCGTCCACGCACGTGACTATGCGATGGCCATGCATGCCGGCAAGGACGCCGACGCCAAGGCCGCCGCGGATGCAGTGGTCGCGAATGCCAAGGAGATCAGCGCAGCGGTTGCTGGCTTCTACGGCAAGGCTGGCGGCGACCAGATGATGACGTTGCTTGCGGGCCACTGGGGCGCGGTGAAAGCCATGACCGACGCGCGTATCAAGGGCGACGACACCGCCGCGAACAAGGCCATGACCGACCTCAACGCCAACGCGGCAGAGATCGCCAAATTCCTGTCTGGCGCCAATCCGAACCTGCCCGAAGACGCCGTGCTGGGCCTGATGGTGGCGCATGGCGCGCATCATGCTGCGCAAGTGAATTTCATCGTCAAGGGCGACACCGCGGGCGAAGCCACCGAATGGACGGCGATGCAGGCGCACATGGACATGATCGCCGATGCGCTGGCGGGTGCGATTGCCAAGCAGTTCCCGGACAAGGCCAGCTGATAGCGCGATGGCGCATGGGCTCGCGCAATTCGGTGACACCCAGCAGCGGTTGCTCCGGCAACTGCTGCTGGCCCGGGATGGCAGCGGTGTAGAAATTTTGTGCGATCAATTGCGTGTGAGCCATAACGCGGTGCGCCAGCACCTCAATGCGCTGACCTCGCGCGGGCTGGTGGAACGGGTGGAGCCGGTCGCCACCGGCGGCCGGCCACAGGTGCGCTATGGGCTCACGGCCGAAGGACGCGAGTTGTTTCCGCGCAACTATGGCGCGATTGCCGCGGCGCTCATCACGCAACTACATGCGCGGATGGGCGAGGCGGAGGTCGGCACGATGCTGCAGGAACTCGGCGCCACCGTGGCAGCAACCCAATCGGTAATCCAGGCTGAGTCCGGCGAAGCGTTGGCGCGTGCGCTTGCGAAACGTCTGGATGCACTCGGCTACGAGGCGGTGCCCGCGCGGCATGGCGATGACTGGCAGGTCGAGGCCTTCAACTGTGTCTTCCATGGCGTGGCGCGGCAGCATCCACAGGTGTGCAAATTCGACCTTGCCTACATGGAAA
>JBDSGA010000037.1:0-3028 GCA_039919235.1 Thermomonas sp.
TGGCCTGCTCGCGCAGGATGTAGTCGTAACGCTCGCCGGTGAATGCATCGGCGCGCTGGCTGTCGCGCACCAGCGTCGGCCGCAGGAAGATCATCAGGTTGGTCTTGTTGTGCGAGCGCGTCCGGGACCGGAACAGCCCGCCAATCCACGGAATCGATCCGAGCACCGGGACCTGTTCGACCCCTTCGCTGACCGCATCCTGGATCAGCCCGCCGATCACCACGATCTGGCCATCGTCGACCAGTACGGTCGAGGCGACTGCGCGCTTGTTGGTGATCACGCCGGCGGGATTGGCCTTGTCGTTGATGCTCGAGACCTCCTGGTAAATCTGCAGGCGCACCGTGCCGCCCTCGGAGATCTGCGGTTTGATCCGAAGCTTCAGGCCGACATCCTGGCGTTCGATGGTCTGGAACGGGGTCGGCGTGGTGGCGCCACCGGACAGCGCGTATTGGCCGGTGATGAATGGCACGTTCTGGCCGATCACGATCTCGGCTTCCTCGTTGTCCAGCGTCAGCAGCGTCGGCGTCGACAGGATATTGGCGTTGCCGTCGGTTTCCAGCGCCCGCACCAGCAGTCCAAGGTTGAGGATCTGGCCGATGCCCGGAATGGAGACCCGGCCGTTGACCACGCCCACGTTGAGACCAGGCGCGGCCGTCGTCGGGTTTTGCGAGATGCCGATGATGTTGCGGCCGGCGCCGCCGAAATTGGTTCCGCCAAAGGCCTGCGAGCCGTCTTTGCCAAGGCCGCTCAGGTTTTGCCACTGCACGCCGAACTCGGCGGCCTTGTCGGCAGTGAGTTCGACGATCAGCGCCTCGACGTAGACCTGCGCTCGCCGCACGTCAAGCTTGTCGAGCGCGGCGCGCAGGTTGTTATAGATCGCATCGGGCGCGGTGATGATGATCGAGTTGGTCGCCGCGTCGGCCTGGATGATGCCGGGCACGGTGGCTGAGGGCACGCTCGACGGGGCCAGCATCTGCCCCGCGCCGGCGGGTGCGGGCGCGCCCAACGGCACCGCAGCCGCGACCGCCGGGGCGCCGGCCTCGCCCTGGTAGATGGCCCGCAGGGTCTCGGCGAGCTTCACCGCTTCGGCATTCTTCAAATACACGACGTGGATATTGCCGCCGGCGTTGGTGCGCGAGTCCAGCATCGCCACGAACTTGCGCAACTGGACCAGTCGCGAGGGATCACCCGAGCGAACCAGCAGGCTGTTCGAGCGCGCATCCGGCACGACACTTAAGCGCTGGGTGGCCTCGGTCGTGGAAGCGCCTTGCAGGGATTCGGCGAACAGCTGGTTGACCGTCGCGGCCACGTCCACCGCGGAGGCGTACTGCAACGGGATCACGATTGGATCGCTGCCGCTGGGCAGGTCGATCGAATCGATGATCCGCGACAGGCGCAGCATGTTGTTCGCATAGTCGGTGATGACCAGCGTGTTATTGCTCTGGTACGCGGTGATGGCGTTGTTGGGCGAGATCAGCGGACGCAGGATCGGCACAAGCTGCGAGGCGGACTGGTATTTGAGCGCGAACACCTGCGTCATGATCCGGTCGCCGCTGACGCGTGCCATGCCTTGGCGACCCACGGTGGGGCTCGGGTACAGCTTGGCATCGGCCTCCGGCACGATCCTGACGATGCCGCGATCCTCGATTGCGGCAAAACCCTGCAGGCGCAGCGCCGACAGGAAAACGTCATACACCAGCGCCCGCGGCAACGGCTCGGCGGACACGATGTTGATCGTGCCCTTGACGCGCGGGTCGATCACGAAATTCTTGCCGGTGACCTCCGCCACGACCTTGACCACGCCTTCGACTTCGGCGTTGACGAAGTTGAGCATGACGTCGTCGGAATTCTCTTGTGCATTCACCGGCCATGCCAGGCAGATCGCGATGGCCATCGCCAACCAGAACAGTGCATTTCTCAACGACATGGCATGTTCATTCTGGCTGGATATCGATGAAGGACGCCCATCTTAGGAGGAAAACTCATTGGCTGGGCAGGGCCTCAGGCGGGGGCACGGGTGCGGTCACCGTCGCAGCCGAAGGGGTTGGCTGGGGCAGCACCAGCGTTTCCCGGACGCCGGCGCGCTCGAGGATCACTTGGCGCGCTGTTACTTCCGCGAGCAGGATGCCGGGGGCGACATTCTCGCCTTCGCGCACAGCCAGGATCTCGTTCGCTCCAACTTGCAAAGCGGCATACCCGCGGTTCCCTGAAGTGGCCGCCACGACCCCGAGTAGGCGGATCGCGCTTTTGGTCGGCGGCGGGGCATTGCTGCTGGATGAGGCGCTGCCGAACAAGCCAGCCGCTGACGCCATCCCTTCCATGGGCTGGACCGCCACCTGCGCCCGCGGTTCGGGGCGAGGGGCAAGCCACACCCAAGTCCAGTACGCCAGCACCAGACCAAGCAGCGCGAGCGCCGCCAAGGTCAGCACCGACACCAGCATCGTCTGCACGGAGGGCGTTCGATCCAAGGACATCGCGTGCGACTTTCGCCAGATGGAATCCTGCCACTTTGACGGGCCACGCGGCAGTCTGAGGGCGCTGATCGGCATCGTCGCTAGGGTACAGTGCATTTCGGGGCGCCGGTGACGATGGGCTCGCACGACAATGGCCGGAAAGAAACCGACCGTCAGGAGTCCCAAATGAAACAGAAATCAATGCAGCACGGTTTCACCCTGCTCGAGATCATGGTGGTGGTGGTCATCATCGGGATCCTCGCGGTGCTGGTGGTACCTAAAATCATCAGTCGCCCGGACGAGGCGCGGGTGATTGCAGCCAAGCAGGACATCGCCAGCCTGATGCAAGCGCTCAAGCTCTATCGTCTCGACAACCAGCGCTACCCGGTGAGCGAACAAGGCCTGGAGGCGCTGGCGACGCGCCCGACGACCGCCCCGATCCCGGGCCACTGGAAGGCGGGCGGCTATCTGGAACGCTTGCCGAACGATCCCTGGGGCAACCCTTACCAATACCTGAGTCCCGGGTTGCACGGTGAGGTCGACATCTTCAGTTTCGGTGCCGACGGGGTACCTGG